>CACYEB010000096.1 GCA_902773305.1 uncultured Bacteroidia bacterium | reverse complement strand
GGCATACATCGCCTCAAGGTAGTCGGGGTCGAGCCAGTCGTCCGAATCCATAAAATAGACGTACTCGGAGCGGGCAAGGTCCATAGCCAGGTTGCGGGCATAGGGAACGCCGTGGTTCTCGGGAAGATGTATCACCCGCATCCGACCGTCGGACGCAGCCCTGAGGTCCAGCGTCTTCTCGCTGCCGTCAAAGGAGCCGTCGTCTATGCACAGTAATTCAAAATCCCGGAATGTCTGTGCAAGCAGGGAATCGAGACACCTGTCAAGGTACTTCCCGGTATTGTAAACCGGCAGGATTACAGTAATCGGAGGGATATGGTCCATAGTCAGAGTTTATCTGCGAATGACCGCAGACATTCCACGTTCGCGAAGATGTCAGGAGAGAGGATGATCTTGTAGAAAGGCAGCGGCCGCAGCATCGCACTCAACTTGATGACATTATCTCCCGGATTCTGGTCCCATATCTGGGAGATTGTCGAATGGATAAGCTGGGTGATACCGGCACCTTTCTCAGCCTCGGTGCAGGCTACCACCTGCGGCCTTGCCGCCGACGGGTCAATTACCGGAATCATCGCCACTTTCACGGGATAGCGCTTCCGTATCCTGTCGGAATATGCCGATATGTCCAGGGTATATTTATCCTGAAAGGCGCACGAGTAAAGAAAGCGTGCCTTGTCCAGGCTGTCATACATCTTCCTGTACATCTTGGGAGAAAGATTTATGAAGCTATATATCGGTGAAGCAAGCAGTGCACCGCCGTCATTGTGCAGGATGAGGTAGTCGTCGGAAACATATTCCATCCCGTCCAGCATAGATGCTACGGTAAGGGTGGATTTGCCTCTCATGGCCTTGGCGCAGAAAAGGATGCCATTGCCGTTCAAGCCCACGCAGGCAGAGTGAACCAGAGAAGAGTGAGGGGTCTTGAGGATGCGGTAAAAAATCTTGGCGAAAAGATGTCCGTCCTTCCTCCATTCTTCAGGCTCCAAACTCCTCACGGCGTAGTAAAACAAATTGTCACCGCCATACAGGACATTGTGGTATTTGAAATCGACATTAAGATACTCCCTGACTTTGAAACCTCCTTCACATTCGATCTTTTCCACGAACTGCAAACAGTCAGTCCCGTATTCTTCCGTAATGCCGATGGCTCTGCGCGGGAAATCGACCAGCGATTCCTCCTGCCAGAGGAAGACCGTGGCATCGGGATTCTCCACGGGAGGTATTTCCACCCAGCCCAGCTGCCTGTCCATCAGGAAGATGGCTTCCTGGCGGGTCACTATCCTGACGTTTTTTATGCCGCCGAGTGAGTAATAGCGCTCAACCGGGCTCCCTATGGCTTGCTTGACATAGGGATCCAGCCTGCGGAGGCATTCGCGCTCATTTAGTACAATCCAGGACATTGGCTATACCGGTTTCCAGCCTTCGTTTTCGTCTACTTCGTGGATGGGGTCAGCGAAAAGAAGTTCCTGGACGTCGCTGTACTCGGTGCAGGTGGGGATATATGCATCGTTCTTTGCATCCCTGGCGTTCAATTCGGCAGGTCGGCTTCCGGCTCCCTCGGCTGCAAGCACGATTTCGAAGCCCAGCAGCGTATCGATGAAAGCCTTGACAGAGGCCTCTATGCCGTCAGGTGCTCCGGGAAGTTTCTGGGCCGCCTCAACCACGTCAGCCACAGAGGAGCCGGCGAGCAGGTTTTCGAACACGGAGGTTCCGAAACCGTTCATTCCATAGTAGATTCCGCTGGAGGCATCGATGATGATGGCAAGACCGTCGGTCACGTCGGCATACATCCGTGCATCGTTAAGCTTGTAGTATGAATTTTCCATAAATTATTTGGTGTAAGGTTTGTTTTTTCCAAGGAAGAGATATCGGTATTTGAGTATAAGGCGCCTGAGCCAGTACATACTGAAGAGAAGTTTGACGAAACCTACCAGCGACACCCACATACTCACTTTCAGGTTCCAGTCTTTCTGGAGGGACTTTCCGGCCTCGGTACCCATCACCTGGTCCCGTGCTCCCGAAGTTATGTTACGCCTGAAAATGAAATCGACGGCACCTCTCTCGATTCTCTTTTTGCCGAGACTGCCGGGGTTCATGAATGAATCCGGCAAGAGGCCCGGAAGGACGCGTGATATATGGAGAGAAGAGACGTAAGTCTGGAACTCAGAGGCTGTGAGCCGGGCATTTTCAAGGATCAGTTCCCAGTCGAAATCCTTTTTGAGCCCGACAAGGTACTGCAGATCATAAAAACTCGTCAGGCAACTCTCTTCCGATGATTTCTTCGAAATATTCTTGAACAGATTCACGAGAGAGATGAAGACCATATCCTCAGGGCACGGGAGAAGTCCGCGTACAGAGAACACATTCACCTCTGAAGCACGGGAGAACAAGCCTTCATTGAAAGCAGCCTCCTTGCCGGTCATCATTTCCAGGTGACAATGTATGTCAAGCAGGCTTTCCTCCGAGTCCGGGAGAGAGACATCCACGCTGTGGCTGGTGAACATCGCGCTTGAATAGCCGCTGGATGTGGCTATGTCCACAGCACTGGCGTACTTGTCTTCCGGAACCATTATGTCGATGTCAGCCATCCATCGCGGGAAATCTGGCCGGTAGACCTTCATCGCGCCTCCTTTCATCACCACAAAGGGGATATCCCGGGCGGCGAACAATTTTCCAAGCCTGCACAGGTGCGCTTCTTTCTTGAGATTCTGGAACCTGCAGAAAGTGAGCACGCCGTTCAGTCTCGGAATCATCGCAGCCGGGAACTTGAGCTCGGGATGTATCTTCATCAGGTATGCGACCAGCATAACGCTTTTGATGGGAGCCTTTTCTATGTCCCATCCTTCAAGGAATGAATCCAGTTCCCCCTGCCCAGGATTCTCCTGCAAAGCCATTTTGAGAAGGTGCTCATCAGACGCATCCAGGGAATAACCGAGTTCATTTTCCATTATGCCGTCAAGATCCAGGGGGATAAAAGCACCGGCCACAATGGCCAGAAGCAGCAACAGGACGATACCGCAAAGCACCGGAGCCAATATGCGCCAAGGCACAAAGTGCACTACGAGAAAACATACGGCCGCAATCAGGCAGGCCCAGATAAGGCCTCCTCCTGCAACAAGGGCTACACTCTTGAGTCTGTTGGTCCTTATATCCATACCTTTCTCTTCTACTTACCTGATTTTCCTTATGAAACTTGCCGCGAGATTGGGGTTGAACCGCTCCATGAACTCGGCATAACTTGCACACGAGCAGATGGTTTCCAGGGAATACACGTCAAGCGGAGCATACAAATCGCGTCTGTTCAACACATCATCCTTGATTTCAGAGAAGAAATCACGCAAAGTGTTGAACTTCTGCTCGGAATCGATTACCATCGGACCGGCGAAAAACAGACGCAGGCCATCTTTGGATATACCCCTGGCCTTGAATTCATCATACAGGAACTTGAATCCGGTTACATTCCAGAAATTGTATTCCTTATTCCGCATAAGGGACGTAGAATGCTGGAAATAATGATACCAGGGCCCCTTGATAATGTAGCCTTCTTTCTGCAGCATCGTACACAACCCGCAGAATGTAATATCTCCCCCTCCCCATCTTGTCTGGGGAAAACGGATGTTGTTGACCACGAGCCAGTTCCTGTCGTAGAGACGGGCCCATACGACGGGCGGGAAACGGTTCTGTATTTCGAAGGAAGGATATCTGTTTACATCTTCTTTTATGAAACCGAAACTGCCTATCGGGGCACTCTTCTTGATACCGTTCTCATAGTCAAGCATATAATTTGCGTTGACAACGACGGGAAATCCTGTTTGACGGGCAGTTGAGAGCATTGTCTCAAGATAATCCCCGTCTATCCAGTCATCTGCATCGATAAATGACACATACTTTCCTGTGGCAGCATCCAATCCGATATTTCTGGAGATCGACTCAAGCATATTCTCGCTGTTGTGCACCACCCTGATCCTCTGGTCTTTACGCCGCCACTCTTCCAGTATGGACAGGGTGGCGTCCGTCGAGGCATCATCTACACAGATTATTTCAATCTCGCGCAGCGTCTGGGCAGTGACCGACTCAAGGCAGCGACCGATATAACGCTCTGCATTATAAACGGGAATAATTACCGAGACTAAGATGTCCATTTCAAACAGATTGTCAAGATATTCGGGAAATGAGTCGTTGTACGCCGCAAATGTAAGATTATTATTCTTACCATACAATTTTCCACATTCTTACTTGACTTCCCAGGTAGAACCGCTGTGCAGCAGTTCATCTACCGAATGTATCTTGGCGGCAGCAGTAACCTCCTGCAACTGCTTCTCCACATTCTGGTCGTAAGTGGAATCCTCTACATTGCGTATCACACCCAGAGCCACCGGCAGATCATCTTTCATATCGATGAGCATACTGTGCATAAAGGTGTCGCGGGTGTCGGCGTGGTGCACCAGTATGTCGTCCATCGTGTAGCCGTCCGCGCCGATGGTCACCGCCTTCAGGGCTCCGTTCTCGAGCACGATGCCCTTGTCGCCATTTGCTCCGAAAACCATCTTCTCGCCGTCACGCAGAGTGATGGTGCGGTCTGCACGTACTTCGCGCGCACTGATTGCGGCGTGGGCTCCGTCGTTGAAGATCATACAGTTGGTGAGCATCTCGCACACCGAAGTGCCTTTGTGGAGCGCTGCGGCAAGGAAAATCTCCTGATTGGTCTTCATATCGACATCGAGTCCGCGGGCAAAGAAGGTGCCGCGGGCGCCGATAACCAGCTGGCCGGGGGTGAAGGGATTCTCCACCGTACCGTAGGGCGAGGTCTTGGTGATGGCGCCGAACTTTGATGTGGGGCTGTACTGCCCCTTGGTAAGGCCGTAAATCTGGTTGTTGAAAAGAATGATATTCAAATCGACATTGCGACGGATAGCGTGGATAAAGTGATTGCCGCCTATGGCCAGAGCATCACCGTCGCCGCAGGCCTGCCAAACGCAGAGTTCGGGACGGGCGACTTTAAGGCCGGTGGAGAGCGCCGTGGCACGGCCGTGAATGCCGTGGAAACCGAAAGTATCCATATAGTACGGAAGACGGCTGGAACAACCTATACCGGACACCACGACGAACTTCTCTTTGGGAAGATCCAGCGTCTCGCTCACGGAAGGGAGCGCACGCTGCAAAGCCGCCAGGACTGCGTGGTCGCCGCAACCGGGGCACCAGCGGACTTCCTGATTACTCTTGAAATCTTGTGCTGTATATTTCATTGTACCCTCCTCCTTATAAAACTGCTTTGGCTGCCTCTACAACCTCTGTAACGATGAACGGCTGTCCCTGCACCTTGTTGTACTGCAGATATTTGAATTCTGGAAGACGGGCCCGCAGCCAGTCGGCGAACTGACCGCTGTTGAGCTCGCAGACCATAATCTTCCTGAAGCGCTTAAACACCTCAGCCGTATTCTTGGGCAGAGGATTGATGTAGTCAAAGTGAGCCAGGGAAACCTTCCTGCCCTCTGCCTGCAACTGCTTGGCGGCTGTGTAAAGGTGGCCGAAAGTACCACCCCAACCCACCAGCAGAAGGTCGCCCTGCTGTTCTCCTTCTACCTTCAGTTCGGGAATGAAGTCGGCTAAGGCGGCGACTTTGGCGGCACGCTGTGCCACCATATAGGCGTGATTCTCCGGGTCGCTGGAAATGGTTCCGGCAGGATTCTTCTCCAAACCGCCTACACGGTGCTCCAGACCGGCTTTGCCGGGAATAGCCCACGAGCGGACGAAAGTCTTGGGATCGCGCTCGAACGGCTTGAAGGCACCTTCGCAGCTGTTGATAACCGGCGGCTTGATGGCGGGATAATCTTTCATAGAGGGGATTCTCCACGGTTCGCTGCCGTTGCCCAGGAAGCCCTCTGAAAGAAGGATTACGGGCATCATATGCTCCAGCGCAAGTTTTGCCGCATTGAATGCCGCGTCAAAGCAGTTGGACGGGGAGTGAGCTGCTACAATGCACACCGGGCACTCGCCATTGCGGCCATAAAGTGCCTGGGCCAGGTCTGTCTGCTCTGTCTTGGTAGGGATACCGGTAGAGGGGCCGCTGCGCTGTACGTCCACGATCACCAGCGGAAGCTCTGTGATGACCGCCAGGCCCATCGCCTCGCTCTTGAGGCTGAGACCGGGGCCGGAAGTAGAAGTGACAGCAAGCGCTCCGCCGTAGGCAGCGCCAATGGCCGTGCAGATGCCGGCAATCTCGTCTTCTGCCTGCATAGTCTTGACATTCAAATTCTTATGAAGTGCCAATTCTTCAAGGATAGCTGTAGCGGGAGTTATAGGATACGAGCCGCAGAACAGTTGCAGGCCAGCCTTCTCGGCTGCCGCAATAAGTCCCCAGGCCACAGCCTGGTTGCCGTTGATGTTGCGGTAGGTACCCTTTGGCAGGTTGGCGGCCGCCACGGTGTAGGTATTGGCTATAGCCTGGATGTTGGCTGCATAGTTGAAGCCGTCGAAGAGCACCTTCTTGTTGGGCGCCACCAGCTGCGGTTTCTTCTTGCCGAACTTCTTCTCAAGATACTCATAAGTGTACTCCAGGGGCCTGTTGAACAGGTAGAAGCACATACCCAGGGTAAACATGTTCTTGGAGCGGAGAATGGACTTGGCATCCAGGCCGCTGTCGGCCAGGCTCTCTTTGGTGAGAGTGGTGATGGGAGCCCAGATGATATTGCGGTCCTCTATGTGGAGCTCAGTCACGGGGTCGTCGGTCTTGAAGCCGGCTTTCTGCAGCAGAGCCTCGGTAAAGGAGTCCACGTCCACTATGATGGTAGCCGTGCTTTTGGCCCACTTGGCATTTGCCTTCAGGGCCGCCGGATTCATTGCCACCAGCACGTCACAGAAGTCACCGGGGGTGTTCACGCCCTCGCTGCCGAAGTGTACCTGGAAGCCCGAAACTCCGGAGACAGTACCCTGAGGGGCACGTATCTCTGCCGGATAGTCTGGGAATGTAGAAATCTCGTTGCCGTAAAGTGCGGAGGCATCGGCAAACAGGGTTCCCGTCAACTGCATCCCGTCACCAGAGTCACCGGCAAAACGGATGACTACATCCTTCGCATCAATAACTTTGTGATTCATCGTATTTTTTGGTCTTTACACAAGATGAGGGCAATCAAGACTGATTCCCCTCACATCGTTAGTATCTGTCGTAAGGAGACTACTGTATCTGGGTGGGGGCCACCTTCTCGGCGGGAACGCCCAGCGCAGCCTTGGCAAGGGGCATCAGATCCACACCCTGTGCCTCATTGATATATGCCAGCGGGTTGGTAGATGTTTCAAACACAAAGGACAGTCCCTTGTCTTTTGCAATCTTGGCAATAGCATTCTTTGCCTTCTCGAAAATAGGGGCGAAGAGACTTGCCTGAAGTTGCTGAAGGTCGCCTGACGCGGTTTGCTGGAACTGCTGGATGCGCTGGTCCATCTCCTGGATTTCAGCTTCCTTGGACTCTTTTATTGCGGCAGTCCACGTGGCCTGCTTCTGCTGGTATGTATTCAACTTATTCTGGAATTCCGTCCTCATCGATACAAGTTCTCCCTCAAGGTCTTTCTGGTAAGCCTGAAGCTTTACCATGGCAGAGTCAGCATCTGCGGTGAGCATCACCAGTTCGGTGGTGTTGATATAACCGAACTTAGTCTGGCCTGACATAGAGAAAGCCAACAGGGCTGCTAAAACTACAAGTGCAAATTTTTTCATAATTATAAAGTTATCTTAAGTAATCAATTACAGCATTGGTGAGGTCATACTTGGGATTCTTGTACACGATACCGGTAGTTACGGTCAAATCGAGCACAATGGAGCATCCCCTTGATTCGGCGACCTTCTGGATAGCCTCTTCTACAACCTCCTGGATGGGGCTGATAAGTTTCTCGGAACGCTTTGTCAGAACGCCCTTCTCTCCGAAATAATTGTCTTCCTTCTCCTTCACAGCCTTTTCCTTTGCAATTATCTCGTTCTCCTTGGCCTGCTGCTGTGCGGCAGAAAGGGAACTTTTGCGGTTCATATAGTCGCGGTAAAGGGCATCGATGGCATCGACATCGTTCTGGATCTCGGCTTTATATTTCTCTGCGAGTGTATTGAGTTCATTCTGGGCATCCAGATATTCTTGTATGCAACTCAGAATCTTCTCTGTGTCAACATAGCCTACAGACTGTGCTGCAGCGGGCATAACTGCCATAAAGCAGATTGCGAGAATAACAAATACCTTTTTCATATCTTCTTATGTTTTAAAATTGTTGTCCGATAGTGAAGTGGAACTGACTCTTGTCCTCGCCCGGACCGGCATCGAATCCGTAACCCCAGTCAACACCCAGCATACCCACAACCGACAGGAATACACGGAGGCCCACGCCGGCGCTTCGCTTGATCTGGAAGGGGTTGAAGTCCTTGATGTCGGACCAGCAGTTACCGCCCTCGAGAAACGCAAGCGCAAAGATAGTGGACTGTGGCTTGAGGATGACCGGATAGCGGAGCTCGACAGTAAACTTGTCGTAGACATTACCGGCATAAGCGTTGTTTATATATGGAGTCAGTGAATAATCTTCGTACCCACGAAGGGAGATGACGTCGTTGCCGTAGGTGTTGTAGCCTGACATACCGTCGCCGCCCAGCAGGAAGCCCTCGAACGGAGAGTAACCCCAGTTGCGGTTGTAATAACCGAGATAACCGAAGTGGGCCGCCGTCATAAGCACCAGGTTGCCGGCGATGGTGACGTAATTGCGGCCTGAGAAAGTCCACTTGTTGTATTCCAGCCAGCGGTAGTGGTCCTGGTCGCTCATGGCACTGTAATCTATGTTCTTGTCGCGGAACAGAGAATAGGGAGGAGTCAACTGCAGGCTGAACGTCAGATCGGAACCTTTGCGGGGATATATCTGCTGGTCTATGGACTGACGCGAAAGCGATATCGTGTAGTGGAGGTTGTTGTAGTGTCCGTCGGTAAAGACATAGTAGCGATACCAGTCGTGCAGGTCATAGAACTGCCAGCCCAGCGAATTGTACAGCGTGAAATAGTTGTCGGGCCATTTGAGGCGCTTGCCGAGACCTATCGAGAAGCCGGCAACGTTCATCGCCTTGTCGTCGGAATAATTGACGTAATACTGAGAGATGTAAGAGTTGGTCTGGCGGGTAAAGTATGCCGACACGCTGAGCGATGTGGGTTTCTTGCCGAAGAGCCAGGGCTCCACGAAACTTGCCGACAGCGCCTGATAGTAGGTTCCGTTAGTCTGGTAACGGAACGCCAGCGTCTGGTTGTCGCCCAGAGGCACGGGACGCCACGCCTCCTTGCGGAAGAAATTACGGGTGGAGAAGTTGCTGAAGTTGATGCCGACGGTGCCCACGAACGTACGCGCGCCCCAGCCGCCGGAGAGTTCCAGCTGGCTGTTGGATTTCTCCTCTACGTTGTAGGAGATATCCACCGTGTTGTTTATCGGGTCGGGAATCAGGTTCCAGCCCGTACCCTGCTCCACTATTTTCTCTGCGTTAAAGTTGCTCATCGTACCCAGCTCACGGATAGAGCGCTCGAAGTCGCTCTGCGAGTAGAGATAGCCAGGACGGGTATATACCGCGCGGCGGATCACCCTCTCGTTGGTGATATTGTTACCGCTGATAATAACATTGTTGAATGTGGCCTGCTTACCTTCCACCATACGGATTTCGACATCCACGGAGTCCCCCACGATGTTGGTCTCCACGGGGGTTACATTGAAGAAGAGATAGCCGTAATCGCGGTACAGCGAAGCCACCGACTGTTCGCCCTCCTTGCCGCCCTGAAGGCGCTGGTTGAGCGTCACGATATCGTAAACGTCACCCTTCTGGATGCGGATGACATCGTTCAGGACCTCTGCGGGGTACACAGAATTGCCGGTCCAGGTAATATTGCGGAAGTAATACTTGCGTCCCTGGTCAATCTTGAAATTGATACCCAGACGACCCTCTTCTATGGTGTATATGGAGTCCTTCACGATTTTGGCGTCGCGGTAGCCGCGCTCGTTGAATGCGTCAATGAGCGAAACCTTGTCGTTGGGATACTCATCCTCATTGAATTTCTTGCTGTTGAAGAAGTTGTACCACGAACGGTCCTTCGTCTTCTTCATCGACTTGTCCAGCTTGTACTTGTCTATGTCGGTGACACCTTCGTAGGTGATGGTCTTTACCCTGACCTTCTTGCCGCGGTCGACATCGAAAGTCACGCGGACGGCATTGTTGATTACGCTGTCTTCCTGGGTGAGTACATTGACACGGGCATTGTTGTAACCCTTCTCCTTGTAAAAGTTCTTGATGACACCCACGGAAGACGATATTACATATTCGGAATACTCGCTGCCCCTCTTGAGGCTGAGCTTTTCCTTGAGATCGTCCTGCTCGCCCTTCTTGACTCCCTTGAAAGACCAGTAGGAGACACGCGGACGCTCGGTGACATCTATGCGCAGCCACACTGTGTCGCGGGCTACAGAAAGCGAATCGATATAAAAACCTACGTTACGGAAATATTTCTGGCCGAGGATGGCGGAAAGTTTGTTGGATATGTCTTCTCCAGGAATCGTCACTGGGGAACCGACCCTGAACCCGACCAATGCCTTGATACGCTCTGCGTCGAGATACTGGTTGCCGGAAACCCTGACGCCGCCGATGATGTACGTCTGAGGCTTGGTATAATCGACCTCTATGCCGTCTCCGGCAGGCTGCTGGGCACGCATAGCGGTAGAAAAAAACGCCAGAAAGAGTAATATTGCAAATCCTTTTCTCATCACTTCACTTTACCGTATCTTCTGTCTCGACCCCGGAAACTGTTCAGAGCATCGTTGAACTCATCTTCTCTAAAATCAGGCCAAAGTTTGTCCGTGAAATAAAATTCGGTGTAGGCACACTGCCACAGCATATAGTTGCTGATGCGCTGTTCTCCGCCGGTGCGGATCAACAGGTCGGGATCGGGGATGCCGGCGGTTGCCAGGTAGCTTTCAAACGGCTTCGCAGCAGGCGTGCCGTAGTCAGCGGCAAAGCGCCCTGCGGCCTGCTCGATGTCCCACTTTCCGCTGTAGCTGAACAAAAGTATCATAGTGAGGTCACTGCCCGCCGCGGTCTGTTTCTCGGCATCTTCTATCTGACGGTTCAGTTCTTCGGAAATCCGGGAGCGGTCGCCGATAACCCGGAACCGGATCTTATTTTCCAGGAAATCGGGCAGCGCATCAACTATATTGGAAGACATCAGGCTCATTATGGCACTCACCTCTTTTTCGGGGCGTTTCCAATTCTCCTGAGAGAAAGTATAAAGGCTCAGATATTTGACTCCGGCCTTCATCGCAGCCTGCACACAGGCCCTCAGGCTCTTGGCCCCCTCTGCGTGTCCCTCGCTCCTGGAGAGCCCCCTCTCCTGTGCCCAGCGGCCGTTTCCGTCCATTATGATGGTTACGTGTGAAAGTTGCTCCATAAACTAAAAAGTATTGCGTTTGTCCTCGCCCCAGAGAAGCTTGTCCTTGAGGGCTTCTATGAAACCGGCGTTGTGGAAAGTGATGCAGCGGGCGCTGTATTCGGCCTTGCTTATCGTGAAACGGCTTCCTACGGGCACCTCGAACGATGTGTTGTCCAGAGTCACGACGCCGGACTGCGCCGATTTGGAGCCGAAAGTAATATCCAGCGGTTTTGCCGCAGGGGCGACAATAGGCCTCACGTTCAGGTTGTGGGGAGCGATGGGCGCCACTATGAACACATCCGAATCGGGGGTAACTATCGGGCCCCCTACACTCAGCGAATAAGCGGTGCTGCCGGTGGGGGTCGAAACCACCACGCCGTCGGCCCAGTAGGCGGGCAGGCGGCCGTTGTCCATACCCACGTCTATGTGCAGCATGGCGGGAGTGCTCCGCTGGATGGAGAACTCGTTGAGGGCATAGGGATAGACTCCGTGGGGAATCGCATCCGACGTGACCTTGAGCAGGATACGCTCCTGGACGATGTAGTTGCCCTGCAACAGGTCGTCTATCCACGAGTTGTCCTCTTCACCCACCTTGGCGGAAGTCAGAAAGCCGAGGCGGCCAAAGTTGATGCCGGCGATAGGTATCTCACTGCCCCTGAGCATATTGATGGCACGCAAGAAAGTACCGTCACCTCCCAGCGCCAGCACAAGGTCGGTGTCGGGCTGCAACTGTGAAGTACAGAAGTAGGTACGGGCACCGCCGGCGGCAAGCCTGCGGAGCAGGAACCATACCTTCCCGTCGCTGCGGTCTATGTTGCGTCCGAAAATAGCTATCGTCATCGCCATTTATTTTGAACCCCAAAATTAGCATTTTATATAGGTATTCACCAAAATTATTTACTTTTGTGCTTTGGTATGACAAAATTGAGCGTCAACATAAACAAGTTCGCAACCCTGCGCAATTCACGCGGAGGCAATGTGCCGGACGTATCCAAAGCGGCCCTTGACTGCGTCAGTTTCGGTGCGCAGGGGATTACGGTCCACCCACGCCCCGACGAGCGCCACATCCGTTACAGCGACGTATATGAGATAAAGCCGCTGCTCGATGTCGAATTCAACATAGAGGGCAATCCCATCGAAAAATTCGTGGACCTCGTGTGCAAGGTGCATCCCGCACAGGTCACTCTGGTACCCGACGCCCACGACGCGATTACTTCCAATGCGGGCTGGGATACGGTCGCAAACGCCGCCTTCCTCAAGGAAATCTGCCACCTGTTCCGTTCCGAAGGGATACGCACGTCCATTTTTGTCGACCCCGACATACGGATGGTGCAGGGCGCCGCAGAAGCGGGCAGCGACCGCATCGAACTCTACACCTACGCCTATGCCCATAACTACGCATCCGGGAGGGAGCATGCGGTGGAACCCTACTACGAAGCGTGCTGCGAAGCCGTCAGATGCGGCCTTGAAGTGAATGCCGGCCACGACCTCAACCTGGACAACCTGAGATATTTCAAGCAGGCGATGCCCCGTCTGGACGAGGTTTCGATAGGCCACGCACTGGTTTGCGATGCATTATATATGGGGCTGGAGCACACCGTGGCCGCATATTTGAGAGAACTTAAAGAAAATTAATTATAAAAAATCAATCCATAAAATGAAAAGAACACCCCTTATCCTCAGCATTATCGCGCTGGCAGTGGCACTTTGCGCAGCTGTTATGTCTGTAGTCAAGCCCGATTTCAAGAAGAAACCCGCAACCGAACCTTCAGCCGTCACCGACCCCGGGAAGATTACGGCGGTGGCTGGCGACATAGTATATGTACAGTTGGATTCGCTGATTGCCAACTACGATATGTACAACGACCTGATGACTGCCTTCCAGAGCAAGGTCCAGGGCATTCAAGACGACCTGAACAAGCGTGGACGCCGTCTGGAGAGCGATGCCAAGGCTTTCGAGAGCCAGGTACAGAAGGGCCTGCTTACCCGCAGCGCCGCAGAAGAGCAGCAGAACAAACTGGTGCAGCGCCAGCAGAACCTGCAGAACGATATGGCCAAGAAGGACGCCGAGATACAGGAAGAGCAGGCAGTGCTCAACAACCAGGTTTACTACGCTGTCAAGGAGTTCATCGAGAAATACAATGAAGAACATCAGTTCTCACTGATCCTGACCACCAGCGGCGTGACCAACACCGTGCTCAACGTCAACCCCGGTCTGGACATCACCGCCGACGTGCTTCAGGGCCTCAACGAGGATTATATCAAAAACCGCAATAAAAAGTCTGAAGAATAACCGGAAAGATGAGCGCAGTTACACATACCGAATTTGATTTCAGCCGCCAGACCGCGAAATATACCGGCAAGGTACGCGACGTTTATACCATCGCAGATAAGTATATGGTTATGGTGGCGACCGACCGCATCTCTGCATTCGACGTGATACTGCCAGAGGGCATCCCTTACAAAGGGCAGGTCCTCAACCAGATAGCCTCATATTTTCTGGATCTTACAGAAGATATCGTCCCCAACTGGAAGATAGCTTGTCCAGACCCGATGGTAACCGTGGGTTACAAGTGCGAAGGCCTTCCGGTGGAGATGATAGTACGCCGCTGCCTCACCGGCAGTTCGTGGCGTTCTTACAAGGCGGGGGTAAGAGAGATCTGCGGTGTGAAGATTCCAGACGGGATGAAGGAACACCAGCGTTTCGACACCCCTATCATAACCCCGACCACCAAGGCGGAGATAGGTGCCCACGACGAGGACATCAGCAAGGAGGAGATAATCGCCCGCGGCATTATGACACGCAGCGAATATGAAGAACTGGAGCAGATTACTCTTGCCCTGTTCAAGCGCGGCGAGGAGATTGCAGCATCCAGAAACCTGATGCTCGTGGACACCAAATACGAGTTTGGCCGCCGTGACGGCCGGCTCTACCTGATAGACGAGATACACACCCCCGACTCGTCCCGATATTTCTATGCCGATACCTATCAGGAACTCTTCGAAAAGGGACTGCCCCAGAGGCAACTCTCAAAGGAGTTCGTGCGGGAGTGGCTTATGGAAAACGGTTTCTCAGGCAAGGATGGGCAGAAGGTCCCCGAAATGGATACAGCCCGCGTTACGGCCATCAGCGACCGCTATGTAGAACTCTACGAGAACATTACGGGCAAGAAATTTGTTAAGTCGTCCTACGACAACATTTACGAGCGTATCGAGTGCAATGTGAAGAATATGCTCGCAAGGCTCGAATTTTAACCGGAATTATGAAACGACTCTGTGCCGTCTTGGCTTTTGCAGGCTTGCTGCTTGCCTCCGCCCCCGATATGAACGCCCAGAAATTTGAACCCGCAGAGGTCCAGATTTCCAAAAACAAGGTAGAAATAGACGGGAAATCTTATTATGTACATCAGGTGACGGCCAGACAGACTCTGTATTCCATCTGCAAGACCTACGGCGCAGACCTTGAGAAGGTACGTGAAATTAATGCCGGCTATCTTAGCGGCGGGCTCAAGACAGGTTCAATGCTGCTGATTCCGGTCACAGAGAAAGCCGAGAAAGCCGAAAAAGCCCAAACGACCGTAAGACAGGAGAAATCCGAAAAGCCGGAGAAGGCTGCCATTGAGCAGAAGTCACAGGCACAGACAGTAAAAGAAGAAGCCTCTCCTGCCGTAAGGAAAGCCGAAGCAACCGGGGAAGACAGCGACGAAGGACAGGCGAAATATATCCGCCACCGCGTGAAATGGTACGACTCGCTGCTTATGCTCTCCCTCAAGTACAAGGTGTCGCAAGAGGATATCATCGCCTTCAACAATATGGACTCCAGGACGCTCGTAGTGGGCCAGATAATCAAGATCCCCCTTGGCGATGTCCCTCCGGAAGAGCTTGACGACAACACCATCATAGATGCAGGCGAAGACGATGAGGAATACGCCGCCAATACAGACACCGGCATACCCTCGCTCACCATCTCCGATGAGGTTCTTCAGGAGGAAGAAGAGGAGATTGAGGCCGTACCTGCGATAGTTCCATTTTCCGGCACCGCCAAAATGGCGCTGATGCTCCCCTTCTCTTCCGGATCCAGCTCTCCCTCGGCCAACTTCCTGGACTTTTATGCCGGAGTGCTGATGGCGCTCGAAGACCTGCGCAAGGACGGCACCAACATCTCCCTCAAAGTCATAGATATGGCCGATTATGCCAGTGCAGAGCAGATGATGGCGGTAACGCCCGCCGATTTGGACTTCGTCATAGGCAATTTCTCCCAGCAGAGCATAGAACCTGCGGCACAGTGGTGCGACAAACACCATATCCCCCTCATATCGCCTCTGGACCAGAAGGTCGAGTCTTCTGTCTATGACCACCGTTACCTTGTCAACGCCCCCCTCTCCTCATCTACACAGGCGATGCGGCTGGCAGAGTCGATGGAATATAATCCCCGCCGCGACAATGTCGTCCTGGTTTGCGAGAATACAGATCAGGCCGGTCAGTTCTGCATTGATGTGATGGCCAGCCTGGATTCGCTCAACATCCCCTTCACCACCGTACGCGCAGGGGTGGGCCGGTCTGCCGAGAGCATCCGCCCCGCCCTGGTTCAGGGCAAACGTAACCTCATCGTCATCACCACAGAAAAAGAGTCCCTGGCATCCGATGCCGTACGCAACATTTCTTCGCTCGTAAGAGGCGGCAATTATGAGATCGAGACCTATGCCAGCCACCGCATCCGCCGCTTCGAGGCGATCGATTCCGATGCACTCAAGAACTGCAACGCCCGCTTTGCGATGGGCTACTATGTCGACTACAACGACGATCAGGTGCAGGATTTCGTGCGCAGATACCGCGCCCTTTACAACTCTGATCCCGGCAATTTCTCGTTCCAGGGATATGATATCACGCTATATTTCGGTTCTGCACTGAAACGCTACGGTTCAGATATGATCAACGGCATAGCGCACTACCCTTCCCAGGGGCTTCAGTTGAACTTCAAGTTTGACCGCCGCAACGAGAATGGCGGAATGTTCAACGAAGCCACAAAGAATCTGGCTTACTGATTATCCCAGCCTATTTGATGTAGTTGGAAAGCCACTCCCGTTCTTCGGGAGCAAGATGCTCCTGCAGCATATCGAAGACGCGCCGGTTGTAGTTCTCCAGCCAGCGGGCCTCTTTGGGTGACAGCAGCGACATATCAACGGCGCGGCGGTCCACAGGCACCAGAGTAAGGGTCTCGAATCTGTAGAATGTGCCGTATCCGCCGCTCGAACAGGGCACCACGTGTATGACATTCTCTGTACGGATGCCATATCTGCCCTCAACGTACACCGCCGGTTCATCGGACATTATCATTCCGGGCTGCAACGTAACAGGACTGTATTCCATACGGATTTGGGGCGACTCGTGCACACAGAGCCACTGTCCTATTCCGTGGGATGTGCCGTGGTAGTACATCTTGCCGGTAGGGTACATCGGGCCACGGGCAAGGATATCGAGCTGGCAGCCGCGTGTCCCTTCCGGGAATATCGCTTCTGCAAGATCGATCATCCCCTTGAGCACCAGCGTATAATCCATTTTCTGAGCGTCGGTGGGCTCTGCCTCGCCCAGGAATATCGTACGGGTGGTGTCGGTGGTTCCGTATGGATAGTGGCTGCCCAGGTCCATAAGCAGGAAGCCTCCTCCACGGATCCGTGCACTGGAGGCCTCATCTGCAAAACTGTAGTGGGCGCTGGCGGCGTTGGCATTGAATGCCACTATCGGCTCAAAACTCTCTCCGCAATAGTTCTCTCCGCAAAAACCGCCGGAACGCTTTATTTCGAGCAGCTTCTCAGTGACAGAGTATTCGCTCAGCGAGCCGTCCGGGTAATTGTCGTATATATACTTGAGCAGCTTGACCCATAAAACCCCGTCCTGCAGGAAGGCTTTCCTGAATCCCTCTGCCTGTACCGGGTTCTTGCAAGCGCGCAGCATAGCCACCGTGCCGCCCGTGGTGGGATCGGGAAGGACCTGCCTGCCCGCCGCAAAGATATTGTATTTGTTTATCGAGCAGCAGTTATTGCTGACGATGCGCACCGCATCGGCATCTACCGCAGCCAGAGCGGCATCCACGGCATCATAATCGTTCACCGCGACTCCCTGTGACTGAAGATATCGCGCAGCCTCTAAAGTAAGGTTTTCACGGCGGCAGAACAGTTGCATCCCCTTTTCCGTAACAAGGGCATACGAGAGGGTCACTGCATTGTATTCGATATCCCCTCCGCGAAGATTCATCAGCCACATCACTTCGTCGCAGGCACTCAGAAAAAGGGCAAAGGGGCCGTCAACGCCCAGACGTACGGTCACGTCGCGATATTTTTGGGCGGCACTCCGGCCGGAATACTCCTCTTTATGGAGGACAATGGGCGAGGACGGTGCCGCCGGCCGGCCGGGCCACAAGTCATCGAACGGATCGCTGAATGTGACAAGACGCAGCGGGGCAAGTTCCTTTTCAAACGCAAAGAAATCGGCATAAGAAAAAAGGTCGCCGTCGACGCCCACCGAAACGTTCCCCTCCTGACCGCCCAGCCTTGAACGGATCCACTGCACTATGGAGGGGGTACCGGGCATCTTGAGTTTCATCAACTCTATCCCACGCCCCGCAATCTGGCGCTCTGCCTGAAGGAAATAGCGGGAATCGGTCCAGAGTGCGGCTTCTTCACAGGTGACTGCCAGAGTACCGGCACTGCCGTCAAAACCGCTCAGGAACTGACGGATTTTGCATCTGTCAGGGACATATTCATCAAAGTGACAATCATTCGTGGGAATGATTGTCACTTGAAGGCCCTTGGACCGCATCCAGGAGCGCAGTTTTTCCAGCGGGCTCACTTTAGCGGCGGAAATTAGCGGGATCGAGGTTTTCGCGCTCGATGTCTTTGTAGTAATTGACTGTGCCGACCCTGAGTTCTACGGTCGCGGCATCGTCGCAGACTATGATTCCGTGAGGATGGAGCTGGAGTACCGAAATGGTCCACATATGGTTGATGGACTCCTCTACTGCGTGGCGCAGTGCGCGGGCCTTGTTGTGGCCATTGACAAGGATAAGCACCTCATCTGCCTCCATTACGGTTCCCACGCCCACTGTGAGTGCCTTCTGGGGCACCTTCGATGTGTCGTAGCCAAAGAAGCGGGAGTTGGCGATGATGGTATCTGTCGTAAGTTCCTTGACGCGGGTACGGGAATTAAGTGAAGAACCGGGCTCATTGAAGGCAATGTGACCGTCGGGGCCGATACCGCCCATAAAGAGGTTGATGCCGCCGTAAGACTTGATTTTCTCTTCGTATTTGCGGCACTCCTCGTTAAGGTCGGGGGCATTGCCG
>CACYEB010000095.1 GCA_902773305.1 uncultured Bacteroidia bacterium | reverse complement strand
ACTATGTAGTGAAGGAATATGTTCAGGTTGCGGATACGGTACAGCAGTCCGCCGTAAAGATTGCGGGCACCCGGCCAGGACGAAGATGAGAAGTTGCCGTGATACACCAGATAAGATGTGCCGCCGGCAGCGTCCAGGGAAGACCAGCCCTCGTCGGTAAGGGCCCACAGGGGCTCGCCTCCGGCGAAGACCCAGCCCAGGCCGGGGATGGACGTAAGGTTGTTGTTGAGCCACCCTTCCACGTAGTTCTCATCCTGCCAGATGTCCTCAAACTGCAGGTCGCCTGTCTCCTGCTTTTCCAACCATTCAGAAATCTTTGTGCAGGAACATAACGCGAGGGCAACGGTCGTTGCAAAAAGTATATGTTTGATTTTCATTGCCTGATTGATTAGAATTTGATGTTAAGCGCCAGGGAGTAGGTCCTGTTCAGAGGATAGGAGATAGACTGTCCGCTGGTTTCTGCATCGACCGCCTTGACCCTCTGTCCGTCTATGATGAAGATGTTGTTACCATAGGCGATGATATTGCCGCTGGTCACGCCCAAGGCCCTGAACAACTTGTTCTGGGGGATTGAGTAGGAAACCTGCAAGTTTTTCAGACGGCAGTAAGAACGGTTGTTGATGAAGAAATCGTTGGGACGAAGGGATGTGCTTGCGTGGGTGGAGAGGGCGGGATATTCAATGCGCTCTCCGTTTGCAAAGCGTTCCTTGGTCCAGGCGTGAAGGTGATAGTCGGTGTAAGTACCGGCATTTTCAAGCTCCGAAACACCAAGTCCCATACGGTAGGCAGAAACCTGTGCCATACCGTTGAACTGAGCGGAAACACCGATACGTTTGTACTGGAAGCCGATGTTGAAGCCGAAGCTGGTGGTCGGGACCGAACTGTCCTTGATGGGAACCAGGTCACGGTCGTCGATTATGCCGTCGGGGATGGGCTCTCCGTCGGGGCCCCTGAGGCCGCCGACGTCCTTGTACATAAAGTCACCCAGACGGGGGGTTCCGATCTTGTACATCTCGATGGCCCTGTCAAGCTCTTCCTGGGAAGTGATGTAGCCGCTGTTGTTTGCGGTATTGTCGTAGTCGATGGCCAGACCCCACATCTGACCGGGCATAAAGCCCTCCGTACGCTTGCGGTAAGCGTAGGAATCGTCAAGTTCGATCTCGTCGCTGAAGATGATCTTGGAGCGTGCATACGATACCTGGCCGCCGGCCGACATACGGAATTTCTTGCTGAACTCCTTGCTCCAGTTAAGCTCTATCTCAAAACCTTTGTTCTTGGTGATACCGATGTTCTGGCGTGGGATACTTGTGGATGCGATACCGCTGGCGGCAGGGGTGGAGAGGGGCGAGAGAAGCCGGTTGTCGCATTCCTCGAAGAAGACGTCAAACTTGCCGGAAAACATCTTCAGGAAAGCGAAGTCGATGGCATAGTTCTGCTTGATAACCTCCTCCCAGCTGACCATCGGGTTGCCGAGGTAGGAGATGTCCACGCCCTTGCCCTGGAACAGTGTGTAGGAAGATCCGGCGGAGGCTTTGCTCACGGATGTGTAGTACAGGAAGCGCTCGCCGCCCAGACGGTCGTTGCCGGTCTTTCCTATGGAACCGCGGAACTTGAACAGGTCGATCGCGGGGAACCGGCTCTTGAAGAACTCCTCGTTGCTCATTACCCAGCCGGCACTGAAAGCGGGGAATACACCGAAACGATGGATGGGGGAGAACTGCTCGCTGCCGTTGTAGCCGAGGTCGAACTCGGCCATATACTTGGATTTGTAGTCCCAGGTGACACGGCCTGAAACACCTGCATATTTATAGGGGAGAGATGAACGCACCGCGTTGAGCTTGTTCATCGTATTGTCCATCTTGACCTCGGCCTGTGCGAAGACCATCGCGCCTACGGTGTGGAAGCCGAACTGCTGGTCGTAGTTGGCACGCAGGTGGATCTGCAGCATCTGGTTGCCGGCGATGCCGCGCTCGCCGATCCTGAAGGTCCCGTCCTGGTTGCGGACGGTGGAGATGTAGTATGATTTCTCGCCCGGGTTCTTGGCCTGATAGTAGGAATATGCGTCGTACCCTTGCAGGTAGCCCGACAGGCCGCTGGCGGCAAAGTCGTTGTATGCCACATTGGCCGACAGGTTAAGGCCCTTGATCAGGCGGCTCATATCATATTCCACGGTTGCCTGGGAGAGGAGGCTGAACGAAGTGTTGCAATAGTAACCGGTGCGGTTGACGGTTGCCCAGGCAGATGTCGAAGAGGAATTCTGACGGGCCACCACAACGCCTGCGGGAACCTTGTTGCCCTCGGAGTCGTAATAACCGTCCACAGTAAGGGGACCGGGGTTGGTGGGCGGGGTACCCATCGCGGTCTCGAACACGCTGGTACCGCCGGCGGGCTGGTTGGTGCGCTGATAATAGATAGAGAGGGTCAGCGCGATTTTGAGCCGCTCGTTGAGGTTGAAGTCGAAGTTGTTTCGGATGGTGTACCTCAACATATTGAACTGGGCGTTGTAACCCAGGGTTTTTCTGGGGAGGATCTTGGTGTTTCCCTCCTGATAGATAATGTTGGCGTTGGTGAAGTAACGGGTCTTCTTGCTACCTCCCGAGATATTGAGCGAAACGCGCTCGGTGGGGGCGAACTTTGCAATTGCCTCCCTGTACATATCGCGGTTGGGGAAGAAAGGGTCGCCGCTCTGGGAGCGGAATTTGGCTATCTGGTAGTCGGTGAAGTCGGGACCCTGTCCGTCGTTGGCGCGGGCCTGGTTCCTCAAGGCTGCGTGCTCCCACGAATTGACCCTTGTCCAGGGGAAGTGGAGCGAAGCCACGCTGGTAGTGACCTGTGCGCTGAGGATGGTCTTGCCGGCATCACCACGGCGGGTTGTGATCAGGATAACGCCGTTGGCGCCCCTGGAGCCGAAGATTGCAGTAGAGGCCGCATCCTTGAGCACGGTAACCGAGGCCACCTCGTTCACGTCCATCATACCCAGCTTATCGGCCTTGCCGTCGGAAGGGACGCCGTCGATAAGCAGCAGGGGGGTGTTGTCTGAAGATGTACCCTGACCTCGGAGATAAACCGTGACGTCGTCACGCCCGGGCTGGCCGCTCTCCTGGATGGTGGTCAGGCCGGCAACACGGCCGGCAAGGGCGTTGGCAAAGTTGGGGACCTGGGTTTCGATGAGTTCCTCGTGGCCCACCTGCTCGATGGCACCTGTTACGGTGATCTTCTTTTGCTTGCCGTAAGCAACCACCACGGCTTCGTCAATCTTCTCCTTGTCTTCTTCGAGGTAAACCTGAAGTTTGGACTTGCTGCCTACGGTTACTTTTTTGGTGATGTAGCCCACGAAGGACACTTCGAGCACCGCATCCGAAGGAACATTGGCAAGGACGATGACACCGTCGGCGTCTGTCGAGCCGCCGATGTTCTTTCCTACGATCCGGACATTGGCTCCGGGAACCGGTCCCTGCCTGTCGGTTACGGTACAAGTGATTGTGCGCCCCCTGAGCTGGGTTTCAGCCACGGCGGTGAAGCCGCCCGCAGAAACGAGCAACAGTGCAAGCGTCAGAAAAAGCGCACGCAAAGATGATAATTTCATATTGCTTTTCCCTTAATTTTATCGGTCAAAGGCCACTTCAGGCCATAATCTCGACAAAGTTAAGAGTTATTTGCAATAATGAAACACTTCGAAAGGAAAAATCTCTAAAAAATATGGGCTGCGAGATACTGTGCGATGTGTACTGCATTGGTGGCGGCGCCGATGCGCAGATTGTCGGCAACTACCCACATATTCAGGCACTTCGGAGCAGAGAAATCTCGTCTCAGGCGTCCTACGAAGACCTCGTTGCGGCCGAACGCGTCCAAAGGCATGGGATAAATATTCTTGGACGGATCGTCGCAAAGCACGCACCCGGGAGCTCCTCCGGAGGCGAAGATCGCCTTTACCTCGTCAAGGTCGTAGTCGTTCTCGAACTCGACGTTGACCGCCTCGCTGTGGCCTCCGGTCACCGGTACCCGCACCGTGGTGGCGGTGACCTTGATGCTTTCGTCACCGAATATCTTCACAGTCTCGTTGGTCATCTTCATCTCCTCTTTGGTGTAGCCGTTGTCCAGGAACACATCGATGTGGGGAATGACGTTGCGGTCTATCCGGTAAGGATATGCGTCAGGCAGAATCTGGGCATCCTTGTCGCCCCGCTCCCGCAGCATCTGGTGAATGCCTTTCATACCGCTGCCGGTCACGCTCTGGTAGGTGGACACCACCACGCGCCGGATCTTGTAACGCTTGTGGAGCGGTGCCAGGGCAAGCACCATCTGTATGGTGGAGCAGTTGGGGTTGGCGATAATCATATCGTCTTTGGTAAGCACGCTGCCGTTGATTTCGGGGACGACCAGCTTCTTGGTGGGATCCATACGCCACTGGGAGGAGTTGTCCACCACGCGGCAGCCCGCCTCGGCGAATTTGGGCGCCCACTCCCTGCTGACACCGGCCCCTGCAGAAAAGATGGCGATGTCGGGTTTGGCGGCTACGCCGTCGGCCAGGGATACCACTGTCCACTCACGGCCGCCGAAAGAGACCTTTTTGCCTACCGAACGCTCGGATGCGCACGGCACCAACTCGCTGACGGGGAAATTGACCTCGCCCAGAACTTCTATCATCTTGCTGCCAACCAAACCGGTTGCGCCGACTACTGCTACCTTGAAAGACTTCATATTCAGAATAAATCAAAATGTTTCTTGATACAACGGGAAATCTGTTCCGATTCCAGGAGGAATCCGTCGTGGCCGAAGTCTGATGTGATTACCTCCAGGGCGGCATTTGGAATGGCTTCCGCCATCCGCCGGCTTTCGCCCGCCGGGAAGAGGATGTCGCTGTCGATGCCGATGCAGAGGGTCTTGGCCGTGATGCTGCCCAGAGCCTTTTCGACCCCGCCCCGGCGGCGGCCCACATTGTGGGTGTCCACGCCCAGCGTCAGGTTATAGTAAGAGTATGCGTCAAAACGGGCGCACAGTTTCTGTCCCTGATACTGCTGATATGTCACGGCACGGTTGGCAATCATAAAATCGGGATTCGACTCCGACTGGGTGCGGCAGTACCCCTCGTAATTGCGATATGTGGTCAGCGCCATACTGCGGGCAGCGGAGAGGCCGGCAAGCCCCCCCCTGGCATCCTGGGATGCATCAAAGGTGGGGTCGGCCTTGATGGCCATCCGCTGCGCCTCCAGGGTGGCGGTGCACCAGGGGCTGACGATGGCGCTGGTCGCTATCAGGCAGAGATTTCTTATCCTGTCGGGAAAACCGGCCGCCCACTCGACGCTCTGGAAACCCCCGTTGCTCCCGCCCACCAGGAAGTCGATGGTGTCGATCCCCAGATGTTCGCGAAGCAACTCGTGCGCCTGCACCAGGTCACGGATGGTGACCAGCGGAAAATTGCGCAGGGGGGCTTTGGGGTAAGTGGTGGGTCCGGTGGTGCCGTAGCAGCTGCCGACTATGTTGGCGCACACGATGAAATACTTGTCGGTGTCGAACAACAGTCCCTTGCCCACAAGGGTGTCCCACCACTCCTCAGGGTTGGAATTGGCCGT
>CACYEB010000094.1 GCA_902773305.1 uncultured Bacteroidia bacterium | reverse complement strand
GCCGAAACCACAATCTCGGACTCGACGGCGTTTAAAACGGCGCTCCATCCCTGAGGGGCACTGACCTCGACGGAAGAGGCCTCCTCGATGGAATAGTGGACAGTAACGCTGCCGCCGGCATCCACACCATAGCAAGGACGGTCGAAAGTGAATCCGTAGGGCACGGCCTCGGGAGCTGTCGCCTCGCCTGCCTCAGGCACCTCACGGGTCTCGGACTCGATCGACGCCTTCTCCTGTTGCAACTGCTCGAGTTTCAGCCGCTCCAGGTCGTTGCAACCCACGGCGATAATAAAGAGCGCCGTCAGGAATAACGTATATAATCTTCCGGTCACGGTTTTGCAATACTTAGGATTACTCGGTAACTTGTTTTACACAACGGACGGGCATACAGCGCGAACGGATATCTCCCGCATAGTAGGACTGCTCTCCGGTAAACCTCTCCACCTTCGTGTACGATCCGCCGGCGCTCTCACTTGTGTCGTAACGTGCACCGCAGGAGTGCCACAATGCCACCTCGTAGCCCCGCCTGTCGTAGCCTTTATAAGTCCTGCCCGCCCAGGGGAAGAAGTTCGTCTGTCCGAAATCGCCCAGGATTGTGATGCCCTCATCTGAATACTCTGTCTTGGCGTCGTCCTTGAAGATAAGGAAGGTATTTGCCGGAGGCACCATATATCCGACCGGGCAGGGGTCGTAGATTGACTTCTGGAGGTCCTTGACACTGCGGTTCTTGCTGTATTCGGGATTACCCCAGAGGTATATGTTGGATGCATTGTACCAGTTTCCGTTGGTATTGCCGTCCATTGTGAACGGACGGTTGGGGAAACGGAAGGCCATCTGGAACAGATGGGAAGTGTTGGTGTACATATTCTCGATAACCGTTGACGGCTGAGCGGGATCCTTGCGACCCCACTGATAATACAGGCCGTATGTCTTGTCGCCGTCGGCAGCATCGGCGCTGGTAGCGCCCAGATTACGGTCGAGCACGGTAAACTGCAGGTTGTCGGGATTGGTATGGATCCTGTCGTTGGGCACATCGGTGCACCAGATATGCCAGCTCCAAATATTGTAGCGGCCATTGCTTACGCTGATGCCGGCATTACCCTCGGCTCCGCTGGCGTGGAAGTATATCTTGTCGTCCTCGAGACGTACGTCGCTGATCACATCGTTCTCGTTCATCCAGACGTTGCAGGAAACGGGAAGAAGCGTAACCTCGGTGTGCAATTCCACTTCGGGTACCAGGCCGCTTTCGCCACAGCCCATAACCGAAGCGTCAAACCAGTAGTCACCCTCTTCTGAGACGATGTAGCAGTTGGCGGTACCGTTGGCACTCAGCTCCTTGCCGGCAGCAGCCCTGAAGCCATCCTGCCAGATCAGCACCTTCTTGATATAGTCACCTGCCGTAAAGGTAACCTCGGCGCAGCGCATAACCGGATCCCCGTTGGCCTCGGCCACAAAAGTGATGACATCGTCGCGGACAGCCTTGGTCGTTGAAAGCTTAAGCCAGGTGACCTCCGGATCGACTTCGGTGGTATACCTGTCGCGGTTGTTGCGCAGCGTCACTTCTACCAGACCGCCTGATGCAAGGACGCCGTATGCTTCCCTGACGGGATACATCACGGGAAAGTCTTCATCTACAGTAAGATTTGCAAAATCGATGTCGGCGGTAACCGCACGGCCGAAGCCGTCGCAGAATATCACACGGGCATTATATGCATCGGAGGCCGGTGCCGTAAAAATGACACGCCCCTTGGAATTGTTCTCCCACTCCGTCCTTGCACTCCAGCCTTCACCGACTACCGGCACCACCGAATACTCCCCGGCTTCACCGGAAATCAGGAAGTCGACGGCCGCAGTTCCATCCGCAGCCATAGTGCTGCCGTCTCCGCTCAGGGAAACCGACAGGACCGACTCTTTGGCGAACAGTATCGTCTTGCCGCCAAGGAACGTTACGGTGATAAAGGCGGCATCCTCCTCCACCTTGGAAATGACGGGCTTGGCATCCTTCACGACGGGAGCCCAGGTTTTTCCACCGTCGGCGCTGACCTGGGTGGTGCCATCCTGTACCCTGAACTTGGGTGTGACAGAAATCTTGGCGTTGCTGCCGGAGGCGTCCTTGAGCGGACTGCCGTTCAGGGTCCAGTAGAATTCGCCGTCGGCCTCCTCTACGGAGATCCCCATCGTGCCGGGAAGAACCGTCACTACACCGTTGTTCTTGAACGAGAAAGTGTACTGGTCGCTGTCGGGCGTCACGCTGACTATGGGGTCACCTACCTGAGCTATGGTGAGCACATTCCTAAGGGCGCCGAGATTGTCGGCAACTTTCCCGAGTTCATCAAGGCTCAGTGTCAGTTCATCAATTTCTTTCTGGAGTTGTTCGATCTGTGACGTATAGTCGGTGCAGGAAGCAGCGAAAAGCAGACAAACCGAAAGCAGTGGTAAAAGAATCCTTTTCATTTTATATTGTTTACTCAAATTAATTATCTGTATTTAATGACAAGCATATCTCCCTCGTCTATCATAAATTGAGCCACACCGGGCTGCTGTTGCGTGAAGACACCCTCGCGGTCTATGGTATATACCGTCCGGGTAAAAGTGACCTCGACAGGCAACTTTTCAAGGTATGTCTTGTTGCATATCACTACATACTCGTTGCCGGAGTTGCCCACGAAAGAGACCAGGGCGCTGCCTTCGGCAGCAATATCGCCGATGGCATCGGGAAGGTCTGCCTTGGTCAGGCAGGATCCGTGCAGATAGTAGTCGGCGCCTGAATGACGGACTTTCTGCACATTGCTCCCCGCGAAGACAAACTCGCGGTTATGCAGCTCGCGGTCGTATTCCTTGCAGTCGTCGTAGGCTTGCGTATAATGCGCCTCGGGATTGACCCACGTACCGTCCGGCAATCTATATCCGTTAGCCACGAACGGCGCATAATCAGTACCGCTGGTATTGACCCACACGAAGTACTGGTTGCACTGGGCACCGTATGCCATATTGATATTTCCCTGAAGGCGAATAGTCTCCAGCGTAGGGTCCACCCTGCTTTCTTCACGACAGCTCTGGATGAATGCCCAGAAGGGTATCCCGTACCTGTGTGACACATCGTAAATTATGTTCAGGGAATTATACCAGCAATCCTCTATGCCATTCTGGAATATGGGGTACTGGTCGAACGTGATAAACGTAAGCTGGCAGACCTTTGCGAAATAGTTCACATACTCTTCATATGTAGCGGCACCCATACCGGCCTGGGAGACGCTGCTGGGATGCAGATTGATATAGACCGGATATCCCGGTGCCAGTTCTTCTATGCGCTGCTTGGCCGCAGCCAGGCGATAGGCGATGTCGGTATGGGGTTCATCGGCAATCTGGAACGCGCATACCGCAGGGTATGTTATGGCCTCGCGAACCTTATTTTCAAGACTCTTATCGTGTTCGGGGTCGGAAGAGTAGTTGCCGGCACTGCCGCTTATGAAAAGTACCACTTTTATCCCGTACTCTTCGGCCAGACGGCAATGCTTGCGCCAGTCAACAGAGGGTTCCCAGTCGCCTTCTACCGTAAGCATAGTGACGCCTGCATCCACCAGTTTCTGGAAATTCTCGGGCGTAACCTGTTCATCGCCAAAACCGTAATATGCGTGCACATCAATCTGCGGGCTTTTAACCTTATTGTAGGGTTTGCGGACAAATACCTGAAGGAAAGACTCTGCCGCTTCGCCTTTGGCGCCGGTGGCCTTCACGGTGATAATACCGGGAGATGCGGGGTCCGGGGCTGTAATCGAGATGCTGCCGCTTTCATCGTCTTTACTGGTAACGGAAGCGCTCCAGCCGTTT
>CACYEB010000093.1 GCA_902773305.1 uncultured Bacteroidia bacterium | reverse complement strand
TAGTGGCTGCCGGTGTGCTTGACCACGACCGCCTGTCCCTTGAGGGGTATCTTCTTTTCTTCCGTCATTCAGCGGCAACGGTTTTGCGCGACTGACGCGCCTGGACAATGATGACGACTATGGCGGCGACGAAGAGTGCCGATCCACCAATGATACCGGCGGCCGTAGGGCCCAGCAGTGTATGGTTATTTTCGGCGATGAAGTACATAGGTGCGGCCGCAAAGCCGTTGACCGCCCCGTGGCCGATTATGGCGGGCCAGCAGTTGCCCGTCTTGGTACACCACCAGGTGAACAACGTGCCCAGAGCGATGCAGAACAGGCACATCATTGCGATGCCCAACCACGGCGCGCCGACATATTCTGTTCCGTAATTATGACCCATCGCGATCAGGGGAGCGTGCCAAATGCCCCAGATGAAACCACCGACAAGCACGGCGGGAAAGAATTTCATCTTGCCCAGCAGCTTGGGCATCATATAGCCCCGCCAGCCCCACTCCTCGCCGAAGCAGGTTATGACATTGAGCAGCGGCGCCATAAGAACGGCCACAATCAAATCAAGAACCACTTTCTGCTCCATCTGTTCCGGCGTTATGGTTACGCCCATCTCCGCACTCTGCTGAATGATATAGGAATGGGTGGGGTCGAAACGGGCGGGATAAATCACGAAGTAGGCCACTGCGCCCAGCGCACAAAGCACCGGCGGCAGCAGCCAGGCTATAATATAGTACCGCGTGCAGTCCTTGCCAATATCGAATGTCAATTTGGAATTCCTGAACCCCTCCTTGGTCAAAAGGCGTGTCAGAAGCACGCACAGCGCCGGAACGAACATCATCATCGCCACAATCCCCTGCGCAATTATACTCTTGCCGTATCCCTGCCCGTCAACGATGGGCTTCACAACAAAAAACTCCAGTGCCCACGATATCGCAAACGTCAGCACCAAAAATATAATAACCCTTTTGGTCTCTTTCATAGATGCAAAGTTACCCTTTTTTCGTAATTTTGGGAAAATATCGACATTACCATGAAACACCTCAGACTTATTGTTCTTATCGCAGCGGTCGCACTTCTGGCAGCCTGCGGCACAAACAACAATCATAAGCAGACCATCGCGCTGTTCGGCGGCTCTTTCAGTGTAATCCCCGACTCCGATGTGGCTACCGACTATTGGGCAGAGCAACTGGACGCCAAGATCACCAAATACGGTGTCGGCGGGGCGGGCTTTTCCATCAAGACGCAGTGGGACGGCCAGAACATCCAGTGGCAGGTGGACAGCGCCTGCGCGCCCGAAGCGCCGGTCTATGACACCTACATCCTGTGGGCTTCTACCAACGATTTCAACCAGGCGAACACGCTCTCGGGCGACCCGTGGGACTACACCGAATTTGACGGGTTTGACGAGGGCAAACTCGAAACCCAGTGCGGCGGCATCAACTACGCCATCAGGAAGATTCGCGAAAAGGCACCCAAGGCCCGCATCCTTTTTATGACCTCCACCAAGTGCTTCACCTCTCCGGGCAGCGGCACCAACGTCAATTACCAGGGCCCTGAGGGCGGAATGAACCTGTTCGTGGCAAAGCAGATGCTGTGCTGCCAGGCGGCCGGCGTCCCTTATCTGGACCAGTTCACCCTGCCTCCTTTCAATGAAAGCAACTTTACGGAATATACACAGGCCGACTCTTTGCACCTCAACGCCAAGGGCTACGAAGCGCTGCGCGAGGCTCAGGTAAAGTTTATCCGCGAGGGCAAAACCATCTGCGGCCCGCACTTCGCCATCAACGGCCATTCAGACAGCGATTTCCCCAACTACCGGCGTTATGCTGCTGCCAATGCAGCGCTTAAGGAGACACCCCTGGCGGTGCTCTTCGGCGACTCCATTACCGACGCCTGGCCGCGCAACGATCCCGACTTCTTTACCGACAACAACTTTGCCGGCCGCGGCATAAGCGGTCAGACTACGGTTGATGCGCTAGCCCGCTTCCGTGCCGATGTTGTGGATCTGCATCCAAAATATGTCGCCATCCTGATCGGCACCAACGACCTTGCAGAGAATATCGGCGGCATCTCTATGGAAAACATCGTGGGCAACATCGCCTCAATGGTAGAAATTGCACAGGCCAACGGTATAATCCCGCTGGTTTGCTCCCCCATTCCGGCCGCAGCATATCCCTGGCGGCGTCAGCTTGGCCCGCAGGCCAGCATCGTGGCAACTCTGGGCACTATGGTCAAGCGGATGGCGGAGGAGAAAAATGTCACTTACGTCGATTACTGGACGGCTATGAACGACGGCAAGGGCGGCCTCGCTCCGGAACACTCCGAAGACGGCGTACACCCCACCCTGGCAGGCTACAAGATTATGGAGAGCGTGCTGCTCGAGTATATCAAGCGGTAGCTTGACACTATGAAGCATGCCCGCCTGACATCACTCCTGGTTGCAGTTTGTCTGTCACTGGTCTCATATGCCGATGAACTGGAACTGCATCATTCCCTGGTGCTGGATTTAGGG
>CACYEB010000092.1 GCA_902773305.1 uncultured Bacteroidia bacterium | reverse complement strand
GGTGGCGGCTACCGTGTGGTCTGCACATACGGTGAGGGGCTGTATGTGGCGGAATGGCTGCTCAAGCGCGGCATCACCGTCGCGGTTGCAAAACACCGTATGCCAAACGGTCACTGGACAGTACCGCTTGACGATATGCAGGAGATATTCCGCTACTGCCGTGCTCACGCCGCCGGGTGGGGCGTAAGCAAGATCGGCGTAATGGGATTTTCTGCAGGCGGCCATCTGGCGGCCAGCGTGTCCACTTTGTATACCGACGAAATTACCCGCCCTGATTTCAGTATCCTGTATTATCCCGTCATTACTTTCGACAAGGAAGAATATGTAGAGCAGGGGAGCCGTGCCAATCTTATGGGTTCCGAAGAGTACTGGGCGGCACGCCGCGGTATGACGGCAGATGAATATATCTCCCGCCGTCAGGCACACGCTTTTTTAAAAGAGCACTACAGCCTTGAAAACCGTGTAGATGTGAATACGCCTCCGGCATTCATCGTACTTGGCCAGAACGACCATACGGTTCTGCCGATGAACAGCATCCTTTACTATCAGAAGCTTCTTGAAAACGGAATCCGCTCTGAACTTCATATCTTTGAACAGGGGTCTCACGGCTTCTGCTTTTTCCCCGAGGGAAAGCCCGATTTCTTGCCTGCCGACGTACGCAGCGCGATAAACGGCAGCCTGGAACGCTGGCTCAAACAAATGGAATAGCGCTATGAAAAAGATAGTTGTCGCAATATTGGCAATTTGCATTGCCTCAGGTCTTCAGGCAAAAACCACATATAAGTTCTATCCAAAGACTGACCTTCGTCCCGACAAGACTGTATTCCTGTACGTTCCGACCGCTAAAGAGGCAAAGAAGGCGCTCAAGACCATTTCCGATCCGGTCCACGCCCGTAAAGCTGAGACACTTGGCCTCACTATGGCTGTAGAGAGCGGCCTTGACGAACCGGAGAATATGTTTGACCCTAACGGAGCAACCCTGAACATCAACAAGTTCGCCCGTTTCGACCTGTATTTCCCAAAGAATCCCAACGGCAAGATGTTCGTGGTATGTCCCGGTGGCGGTTACAACTGCGTATGCCATTATATAGAAGGGATTTATGCTGCTGACTGGCTCACCGAGCGGGGCTACACCGTGGCAGTGGTCAAGTACCGCCTTCCCAACGGCCATCCCACCATCCCCCTGACCGATGTCCAGACCGTGATGCGTTACTGCCGGGAGCATCAGGCGGAGTGGGGGGTTGAGAAACTTGGCATTATGGGTTTCTCGGCCGGCGGCCATCTTGCTGCAAGCGCATCCGTGCTCTATGACGACGATGCCACCCGTCCCGACTACAGCGTTCTCTTCTATCCGGTGATATCTTTGCAACCCCCTTTCGGCCATATCTATACCGGTAACAAGCTGATGGGTGACAACGACGGGTTGCGTCCCAAATATGAACTTCACAACCAGGTCACTGCCGACACTCCACCCTCGTTTATCGTGCTAACGAGCGACGACAGGGAGGTGAATCCGTTAAACGGTATATCATTTTACAAGGCCCTGCTCTGGCACGGCGTCAAGGCAGAGATACATTGCTACCAGACCGGCATCCACGGTTTCGGATTCGACTATTACAAGTTCAATCCCAACGACTGGCTTGGTGCTGCCAGGGACGACTTTTTTGCAACGCTCGAACGCTGGCTCAATACACTATAAGCTATGATCCTGCTGGTTCCGGACAAGTTCAAGGGAACATTTACGGCACCTCAGATAGCCGCCAGGTTCGAGGAAGCGATACGTAAATCGGGCAATTTGTCAGAAGAAATTGTATCTATCCCTTTGGCAGACGGCGGTGAAGGATCCCTGGATGTATTCCTGCATAATTATCCCGGAGCCAGCGAAGTCCTGGTAGATACAAAAGATCCTCTTATGCGCGACATCGTGGCACCGATGGCGGTGGCCGGCGATACCGTGTTCATTGAGATGGCGCGCTGCAGCGGTCTGATGATGATAGACCAGGCAGAACGCAACCCTTTGAAAACCACCACATACGGTCTGGGACTAATGCTGATGGCCGCATTGGAACACTCTCCGCGCCGAATTATTGTCGGTATCGGCGGCAGTGCCACCAACGACGGCGGACGCGGTCTTGTAGAGGCCATCGGTCTTGAGAATCTCCATCTGTTTGACGATATCGAAGTAAAGGTGGCCTGTGATGCCCGCAACCCTCTCACCGGACCGCTGGGGGCGACCTATGTGTATGCCCCACAAAAAGGTGCTGCGCCAGAGATGCTTCCCGTTCTGGAACAACGTATGACTGAATGGGTTGTAACAGCCCGAAAATGGTTGCACGAATATGGCCGGGGCGACCGCGCCGCCGATTTTGATACAGTGCCTGGCGGTGGTGCTGCAGGTGGGGTGGGAGCCGCCCTTTATGCATTTTTGGGGGCAACGCCGGTTGCTGGTTTCACCTTCTTCTCGCAGATGGTATCCTTGGAAGAGAAGATTTGCGCTTCGCGACTGGTCATAACCGGCGAGGGCTGCCTTGATGCTTCCAGTCTGAACGGCAAACTTGTGGGCAGCCTGGCCGAAATGTGCCGGCAAGCGTGCCGAAGACTGTACGTGGTATGCGGCCGCAATACACTTGGGGGCGACAAGTCAATCTGCGATGTGGCGCTTCTTGCCACCGATTTCGAAGAAAAGATTGGACGGTGGTGCAGGGAGGACTACCGCAGCGAATATCTCCTGACGGATGGGATGCTGTTTGATTTCGGCTCACAATCCGGCAAGTTGTATGGGGTTGTCGCCGGATGTGACGAAGCGGGACGCGGGCCGCTCGCGGGTCCTGTTTATGCAGCGGCGGTGATTCTCCCGGAGGGGTTCTATCATCCCTTGCTCAAGGACTCCAAGCAGATGACTGCCGCCCAGAGGGAGCAGATGCGAACCATTATTGAGCAGAAGGCTGTTGCCTGGAGCGTTGCCAGTGTATCTGCCGGGGAGATAGACGATATAAACATCCTTCAGGCTTCCATCAAGGCAATGCATATGGCATTGGAAGGTTTGTATTCCCATCCCGGTTTCCCCGGTTGCATAGATCTGATCCTTGCCGACGGAAACCGCTTCAAGCCGTATCATTCCCCAGAAGGAGAGCAGATTCCTCACAAATGCATAGTCAAGGGCGACGACAAAGTGCCCGAAATCAGTGCCGCATCAATTCTGGCCAAAACCTACCGGGACGAGTATATGCTCAAGATAGACAAGGAATATCCCCGGTACGGGTGGTCGCGCAATATGGGATATCCTACGGAAGAACACCGTGCCGCAATCCGACGTTTCGGCCTGACGCCGTATCATCGCAAAACCTTCACTGTGAAATAAACTACAGGGAGTTCTCAAAGGCTTTCCACTGCTCCTCAAAGAGTGATGTCAGAGCGGCGTCGCCCTGCAGGGAGTTCAACAGGCAGCGTTTGATGTCTGCAAGCGAAAGGTTCCAGCAAAGGTAGGCTGCCAGCAGGTCGTCGGTTATGTAGGCGGTGTCAAAGATGGCACAGTCGTCGCTGTTGATAGTGACGTTAAGGCCACGCTTTATATAGCCTGCCGCAGGGTGGAGGCTCAAGTCGGGAATATAGCCCAGCAACTGATTGCTCAGGGGGCAGACTTCCAGCATCACGCCTGTCTCCTTGACCTTGGACTCGATTTCTGGATGAAGATACAGATTGAGTCCGTGGCCGATGCGACTGATACCCAACTGCAGAGCCGTCCCTATGTTTCCATTTGCCGGGTCCACAGACTCGCCTGCGTGCATAATCACTGGGACTCCAGCCTCACGCAGTACAGAAGCATAATAATCAAGGTCCTTGCCGCAGGCCTCGTCTCCCACCATATCAAAGCCCAGAACCACGTCGGGATACTTTTCTAATAGATGACGGGCATAGACCAGTCTTTCGGGGACAGTCTCTGCAGGAACACCCTTGTAATAACTGTAAATCAGATTGACCTTGAACCAGGGATACTTCTTTTGAACTTCGGCGTTAATCTCCTTTACCAAATCTACATACTCATCGTTCGAAAGCCGGTGTCCGTCCTCGTCGAAAACAGTCTGGCTGATGTAGCGGAAATCCACGCCCATAATCCCTTCTTCCGCCATCTCGCAAAGCACTTTGGAGTAGAGCTTGATGAAAAACGGCCTGTAATTGTTCAATGCCTTGTACCGGTCAAAGATAGCCTCGAACTTGGGCCAGATGTCCTCGTCAATCATCTCGATAGACGCGGTGCAGGCTTCGAAAATTTCTTCTTTGAGAAGCGGACGCGCAGCCACTGCCTGCTGCAGGTTTTCCCAGCCGGCAGGGATTATGCCCCCCTCGAACCACGCCTTGTGCGCAACCTGCAGATAGCGGAATTCGTGAGTCTCAGGCAGGGTGAAAACATAGGTGTCGGGGCAGGAGAGAGCCAGTGAGAGGATATATCGCAAATCGAAAGTAGCCTCTATATGGGCGTGCATAAGCCGCCCCTTGGGCATCGACCTGAACAGACTGTACAGTTTGCCTGCGCGAAGTGCGGGCAGTTGTTTTTGAAAATCGTTAAATATCAATCTGTCGCAACCTCCGGAGAGTAATTCCCGCCGCATCCCGGCCATTTGTCGCTCTATTTCCATAGCCCAAATTTTTTCAAAATTACAAATAATATTCACATATTTGTAACCAATATACTCATATGATGCGGAATAGTCTTTTATCGTTACTTGTCATAGTTGCTGCAATGGTTGGTTGCAATCGTGTCGAAGACGGTGAACACACCCTTGATATTTACGTCACTACTGATATTCACGGTTATTATTTCGGTAAGTATTACCTTGACGACTGCGTCAAGCCACATTCGCTTTCCAAGGTGTCGACTGTATTGAAAAATGCCAGGCAAAGCGACCCCGACGTCATACTGATAGACAATGGCGATAACCTTCAGGGAGACAACTCGGCTTTTTATTTCAATTACGTCGATACGGTTTCGCCCCATATCTTTGCCCGAATGGCCGATTATCTCGATTATGACGCCATTGTGGTGGGTAACCACGACATAGAGGCGGGACACGCAGTATACGACCGTGTCCGCAAAGATTACAGGATGCCTATGCTTGGCGCAAATGCCTTCCATACTGAAGGTCCACTTGCCGGCAAACCTTATTTCGATGAATATACCATCGTATACAAAAATGGACTCAAAGTCGCAATCATAGGCACCACCAATGCCCACGTGACCAACTGGATCACCGAGTCACTGTACAGCGGGATGGAGTTCAAGACCAACGAAGAAATGCTCCAGGCTCTTGTCAACCGCGTCAGGGCCAAAGAGAAACCCGACTTTGTGATTGTATCCACACACGGTGGCAGTGGCGAAGAAGACATGGTCTCCGACGAAAACGACGCCCTATACCAGGCAAAGCACCTCTCGGGGGTAGATCTGGTTATCGGCGGTCACGACCACCGGCCCCGGCTGGAGAGTTATAAAGACAAGGAGACTCCCACCGGATACGTCGATCCCGGTCCGCGCTGCAACTATCTCGGCCATGCCAGATTCACCCTTGCCTACGAACGTGGCAGAAGGGTTTCGGACACTATGTCTCTGGAACTTATCCCCCTTGAAAAAGTCGTGTGCGACAGTGAGTTCGATGCTGCCTTCGATGCTGACTACCGGAAGGTGAAAGAGTTCACCATGCGCAAGATATGCAAGGTATCTTCGCCGTTTTCTCTGGCAGCTGCGGTCGACGGGCCTTCGGCATATATGGACTTGCTCTACAAGGTTCAGCTTGCCGCCTCCAATGCCGACCTGACCTTTGCCGCACCCCTGACATCATCAGGAGTGATAAATGAGGGCGACCTTGTGTATAACGACCTTACCCGGATATACCCCTTCGAGAACAAACTCTATGTGATCGGCCTCACCGGAGAGCAAATCAAGTCATATCTGGAGTATTCCTATGACAGATGGATCAACCGCGATGGACCTGTCTATAGCTACGACTCTGCCGGCGGTATCAAGTACAAGGTTCACAAAAAGCGCCCTGCTGGAAACAGGGTAGAGATAGAGTCCCTAGCCGACGGTACCCCTTTCGATCCGGCAAAGACCTACAGCGTGGCGCTTACCTCTTACAGGGCGATGGGCGGCGACGGAATGTTATCCAACGGTGCAGGTCTGGATGTGAGCGATCCCGAATCATACATCATCGCCAAATACGGCGACATCCGCGACCTGCTGTACGACCGTCTCACCGGTTTGGGTACTCTGGAGCCCGTCGTTTGTGACAACTGGAAATTTATAGAATAAACAAATACACGAAAAGAATGAACAAGTTTAACAAGAGTCTTTTGACTTTGCTCGCAATTGCGATGCCTCTGTTTGCTTCCGCACAGCGTCCCGTGGGACCGCTGCAGGCGGAATTCAAAATGCCGATTTACCGCAACGCCAAGAGTGCAGAACTCACAATCGTGGTGCCCGAAAACGGTCCCAAGACAGCCACTGTCGACATTTTCGCCCCTGACGGCAGCAAACTCCGCACCGAAAAGTTCAAACTTAAACCGGGTGAGAACAAATGCGAAATCAAGAAGATTGCAAAATATGCCGACGGCCGTTATACCGCTATGGTAAATCTTGGTGACACCACCCTCAAGAGGCTTCTCCGCATCGAGCACGTAGCTGACATCGCTGCCCCTTCGGAGCCGATTCCCTATCGCAAACTTATCTTCACCCCGGACAAGTATATGTTCGAGAAGATATCCAAAAACCTGAAGATAGAGTATTCCAAGCCCAAGATATATGAGGCCGTAAAGAATACCGATTCCATCGTGGTCTATATCGGCGGCAACAGTTTCTACAAGACCGCCGACGGCAAATTCGCCATCAATGTGGTGGCAAACCCCTACGTGGAGAGATATGGTCTCTATGCAAAGAAGCCGTATTACTACAATATGGTGGCAGACAAGCCTGAAGGCCCTTATACCAGGGTTGAAGAGCGTCCCGTACCCGCTGCCGGCGGGGGACGTATGCATCTTTTTACCGGAGGTGCAATGATGTGCAGCGACCATCTCGACGGCAAATATGAGCTTTATGACCCCGCAAAACACGGAACATATGCTCTCACGGACATACGCATAGCCCAGCAGATAGATCCCCGCGATTTCGGCTGTGTCAAGGCCGGCTACCGCACCTACTGGGCATACGCCACCACTTCTACCGGCGACACTGTGTTCCTGAGCGACAAACCCGTTTTCCAGGATATCCCAGTGTACAAGCCCGACCAGTGGGACAATGGTTTCACCACCAACGACAACTTCGGTAACAGCTGGCTCTCTGAAGACGGCAAGACGCTCTACATCGCCCGTGGCCAGACCCTGCGTCGCGACGCACCCTACGACCTCGCCTACGATATGGTGGACACCCGCGTGCTTACTGTCTATTCTACCCAGGACGGAAGGGACTGGAAATATGTCCATTCCTTTACCAGCGACGGCGAGCGTGACACTCCCTACACCCAGCAATACGGTGCGCGCATCTGCAAGATGCCCGATGCAGGCCTGTACCTGGTGTTCGTAGAACACTTCGTGGGCGATATGCAGCAGAGCAGCCTCGATCTTGACTACAGCCGCGACGGCGTTAATTTCTATGACGCTCCCGGCGACGGCCCGTTCCTGTATACCGATGCCCTCGATGAATTCTATTTCGGCGGTCTCTACAACTTTGACACCGACATCGTGAGCGACGGCAAGAACTACTACCAGATGGTGGCGCAGGTGATGACCTGGCCCCACTTCTTCCCCGAACCATTGTTTGCACGCAACCATCTTGCAGAAGTCACTGCAGAAGATTATGAGCGTATTTTCAAGAACCGCGGTATGGCGGAGAAACTCCCTTATTTTGACAAGGTAGGTGGCTGGGAAGGCCTTGCAAAGTTGACTCGCGAAGGTCACAGTTCAATAGCAGTGATATCCTACCGTGCCGACGGCTGGTTTGGTGTAAAGGCAGGCAACAAGGCAGGATGCTTCACAACCAACCCCATCGTGGGCGGCGGAAAGCTCACTGTCAATGCTGAAATCGCAGATAACGGCTACATCCAGATAGAGACTGTGGGTAATGGCCCCAAACAGAAGGTAGTGCTCAAGGGTGATGACCTTCACCTCCCTGCTTTCGACCTGCCCGAAGGGCCGGTGAAACTCCGTGTAAAGATGCGCAACGCCAACCTCTACACAATGTACATAGACTAACCGCAGCAAATTATGAAGAATCATCTTTCTGCCATCGCAGCCCTTGCCTTTGCTGCAGCGCTTGCGTTTTCCTGCAAACCGGCTCCGCAGCCCATGGAACGCGAGTTTGACCCGCCCATCATGGGCTGGAGCAGCTGGAACTACTTCAAGACCGGAATCAGCGAAGCCGTGATTTGCGGTCAGGCCGACGCCCTTATCTCCACGGGCCTTGCTGCCGCCGGCTATCAGTACGTAAACATCGACGACGGTTTCACTGACGGTCGCGGAGAGGACGGACGAATTCGCATAGATACCACCAAATTCCCCAACGGTATGAAGGCCGTCGCCGATTCCATCCACGCCAGGGGACTCAAGGCCGGTATGTATTCCGATGCAGGCGACAACACCTGCGCCTCACTCAACGTCAAGCCCTATGGCCTTGGCGTAGGGCTGTATGGACACGAAATGGAAGACTGCAAGATGATGTTCGACGAGTGGGGCTATGACTTCTTCAAGGTAGACAACTGCGGTGGCCGTCATCTTGACCTGAACGAGAAAGAGCAGTTCACCAAAATCGCTGAGGCCATAGCTGCCTGCGATAACAAGAACGTCAACTTCAACGTCTGCCGCTGGGTTTTCCCCGGCACCTGGGTTATCGATATCGCCGACAGCTGGCGCACTACCCACGACATTTGGGTGAATTGGGAGACACTGAAGACCATCATCAAGGAGAATATGTATCTGGTGGCGTATACCGGAAACGGTCACTACAACGATATGGATATGCTTGAGATAGGTATGGGTTTCAAGCCCGAGGAGGAGCGTACCCATATGGCCTGCTGGTGCATCCAGAGTTCACCACTAGTGGTTGGCTGCAACCTTAACGATATGCCCGACTATTCCATCGAATTCCTTAAGAATGCCGACCTTATTGCAATGGACCAGGACCGTCTGGGCATCGCCGCCCCGGTGGTCCAGAAAGAAGGGGAGACCTATGTGTTCGCCAAGGATATGGAAGTGTATTGCGGTCCCAAGCGTGCTGTGGTTGTCTCCAATCTGGGCGATACTGAAACTACCATTAAAGTGGATGTAACAGCGCTGGGCTTCAAGGGTGCCGTAAGGGTTTACGACTGCTTCCAGCACGCCGACCGTTCAGAACTTGGCAACGGCGACTTCACCCTAACCATCGCTCCTCACGACAGCGAGGCTTTCTTTGTTACCGGCAAACGCATAGACAAGAGCGTATATCAGGTAGAGGAGGCCTTCCTG
>CACYEB010000091.1 GCA_902773305.1 uncultured Bacteroidia bacterium | reverse complement strand
CGCGAGGGCTTCAGCGTGGTTGTTATCGATACAGCCGGCCGTCTTGCCGTGGATGAGGAACTTATGAACGAAATATCCGCCCTTCATCAGGCCGTGAAACCTACCGAGACCCTTTTCGTAGTGGATGCGATGACTGGCCAGGATGCAGTGGAAACCGCCAAAGCCTTCAATGACAGGCTCAATTTTGACGGGATAGTGCTCACCAAGATGGATGGTGACACCCGCGGTGGCGCCGCGCTCAGCATCAAGTCGGTAGTGGACAAACCCATCAAGTTCATCAGCAACGGAGAAAAGATGGAGGCGCTGGATATATTCTATCCAAAGCGTATTGCCGACCGTATCCTGGGTATGGGTGATGTCGTTTCCCTGGTGGAAAAGGCACAGGAACAGTTCGACGAAGAACAGGCACGCCTGCTGCACAAGAAGTTGGCCAAAAATCAGTTCACACTCTGGGACTTCTACGGGCAGATTCAGCAGATCAAGAAGATGGGTAACATCAAGGACCTGGCCGGTATGCTCCCCGGAATGGGAAAGGTTCTCAAGGATGTGGATATAGACAATGACTCTTTCAAGAGCATCGAAGCTATAATCCTCTCGATGACCCCCTACGAACGCGAGAATCCGGATGTGCTCAACGGCAGTCGCAGACGCCGCGTCGCCGAGGGCAGCGGCTCAACCGTGGTTGAGGTCAACCGGCTCCTGAAGCAGTTCGAGGGTGCCCGCCGCGTGATGAAGAATATGGCAGGCGGCAGCAACATCGCCGCAAATATTATGCGTAAAAGAAGATAGCTATGATATTATTGGATGGAAAAGCAACTGCCGCCGGCATCAAGACCCGGATTGCGGCACAGGTAGAAGAGATAGTCGCACGTGGCGGCAGGCGTCCGCACCTGACCGCCATCCTGGTGGGTGACGACGGAGCCAGCAAAACCTATGTCGCCAATAAAGAGAAAGCCTGCGCAGCTGCGGGATTTACATCAGAAGTGATCCGGATGAGTGCCGACACCACGGAAGACCGCCTTTTGGAAGAAGTTGCCCGCCTGAACGCCGACCCCGAGGTTGACGGATTCATAGTCCAGTTGCCGCTGCCGAGGCACATAAACGAAAGCCGCGTCATAGAGGCTATCGACCCCGGCAAGGATGTGGATGGATTCCATCCCGAGAATGTAGGCCGTATGGTGCTTGGACTGGACAGTTTTGTCTCTGCAACGCCATTTGGAATAGTTGCCCTGCTGGACGCCTACGGCATTGAAACCAAAGGTAAACATTGTGTGGTGCTTGGCCGCAGCAATATAGTGGGGCGCCCCATCGCCAACCTCCTGAGCCAGAAAGCTCAGCCGGGCGACTGTACTGTGACCATATGCCACAGCCGCACCAAAGACATAGCAAGCTATACCCGCAATGCCGACATCATAATCGCAGCACTGGGAGTGCCGGAATTCCTCAAGGGCGATATGGTGAAAGAAGGCGTAGTGGTTGTGGACGTGGGTATTACCCGTATAGCAGACAATTCAGAAAAGGGCTACCACCTGGTGGGTGACGTCGCATTCGACGAAGTGGCACCCAAGGCTTCCTACATTACCCCGGTTCCGGGAGGAGTGGGACCTATGACCATAGTTTCCCTGCTCTCGAATACCCTTAAGGCTGCTGAAAAGCATTGATCAAAAACGCCTGGGCCGCCGGGAACGTGTCTCTGTTAAAAACTGAACTTGTACCCGACGCAAAGGGCCCCGTAGAAGGTCTGGTCCCAGTATAGCGCTTTGAGCGTGGTGCCGTTACCGGCAGTTTCTATCTCTTTTTCCCTGCAATAGTCTGTCAGAAAATGGATGTCGAGGCTGTTGTGTCTGTCCAGTTTCCACTCGGATCCGATGCTTCCGCGGATGCGGTTTAAGTAAGCGTGATTGTAGCCCAGGAATTCGTAACCGTCGAATGACTGCGTCACCGCGTTCAGGGTGAAGGAGCAGGCAGGGTCGTTGAACACGTTTCTAAGTTCTATATATGCGTAAGGTTTCCATTGCAGGAAACCATTGTATACTGCTTGAAGCCGGCTCTTGAGTGTCAAGGAGTTAGGTGTAGTCTGCTTCTCAATGGCATTCACGTCCTTATGGGTCAGCTGCAATCGCTCCCTGAGCGAGAAGTCCCAGTTCCCGGTGTGGAGTGCAGCCTCGGTATCGGCATAGACGCGGTGCCGCATCTTCCACTTGCCGGATAATCCTTTCTTCTCAATAAATTTGTAGCCGAGGTCGAATTTGAAATACTGGTTGAGTCTATAGGTGAGGCATAGCCCCGCATCGTAACGCCCTATGTCGGTGAAATTGTGGGTAGTGCGTGCTTCCCCTTCCAACTGCAGGTGCAGTGCATCTGTCAGGTATTTATCCAGCGTAAGCTCCATACGGGCCCCGAACTCGGTATTCAGTGGGTTGGTCGTAACCTGTGCTGAAGAGAGCAAGGGGAGAGCGGTCACTATAGCAATAAGTAAAATACGTCTCATGTCTGACTATCCCGTGTGCTTACTTACCAAGAAAAAGCCGGATGTTCTCCAGTGTGCGCTCCATCAGCAGGGCGCGGGCCTCGTTACTGGTCCAGGCGATATGCGGCGACAGGCGCAGCCTTTCAGGATGGGTCAGGGCCAGCAGTGGATGCTTTTCAGGCAGAGGCTCTGTACAGAACACATCCAGAGCTGCCCCGGCAATGACGCCTTCGTCAAGTGCGGCTGCCAGAGAGGCTTCATCTACAATGCCTCCCCGGCCTACATTTACCAATATGGCTGAAGGCTTCATCAGCCGCAGTTTTGCCGCATCTATCAAATTGCGCGTGCGCCCGTTGAGCGGAGCGTGGATGGATACCACGTCGCTTGTGGCGAGCAACTCGTCAAGGGTCAGGGCGGGATAATCAGTGCAATGATTGGTGCCCGAAGTTGAATAATAGGCCACCTGCATAGAGAAAGCCGTGGCAACCTGTGCCACCCGCCGTCCTATCTTGCCCATTCCTATGATGCCGATCCTGCGTCCGCATAGCTGCCCCCAGGTGTGGCTGATGTCTGTAAAAAGGCCCGAGGCGGTCCATGCGCCGCTCTTGGCGAACGAGTCCCAGTAATCTGCGTGGCACATCAGCGAAAAAATGTGCATAAATGTAATCTGCGTGACACTCTCTGTAGAGTAATCTGCGACGTTGCGCACCAAGATGCCTCTCTTTGCGGCATAGTCCATATCTACGTTGTTGACACCTGTGGCGGTAACGCAGATAAGCCGCAGACGTGGGGCGGCGTCGATAACTGTCCGGTCAAGGACAACCTTGTTGGTGATTGCAATGTCAGCGTCGGCTATACGTGATGCAGTTTCTGCTGCGGCAGTGCGCGGATATGAGACAAATTCTCCCAACGCGCCAATCTTGTCCAGCGCGGGGGAGCAACCCACGGTATCTGAATCGAGGAAAACAATCTTCATATGGCGATATTTCGTGCTAAGGTAGAAATAATAATTTGTATTTTTGCCTTGGAAATGGCACACAACGATATCATAGACCTTATGATGCATCACGGCATCAAGCCCACCGCCAACCGTATCCTGATTGCAGATGCCATCCGCAAGGCGCATCGTCCGATGTCTATGACGGAGATAGAAGACGCCATCGGGAGCGTTGACAAGAGCGTGATTTCCCGCACGATGGCGCTGTTCAGGCAAAATCGTCTGGTGCACACATTGCACGACGGAGGCGACGGGCTGCGCTACGAATTGTGCCACAGCTCGTGCGACGAAAAGGACGACGATGCGCACATACATTTCTGGTGCCGTGATTGCGGCAGGACATTCTGCCTGGAAGATATTCCCGTCCCCGTAGTGAACCTTCCGGCAGGATATGAAGAAGAGTCGGTTAACTATATGGTTACAGGCCTGTGCCCCGAATGCCGTAAAAAATGCAACTGAGTTGCACGAATGCCCTCATACCTTTGTCCCGTTAACAAAATGGAAAAGGTATGGCACACGAACATCAACATGATCATCACGAAGAAGGGGAGGTCCGCAGTTCACTGGTGCGGATAATTGCAGCGGCATTCCTGCTGGTTGCCGCGGTATTGGTCGAGAAACGATTCAACTTGAGTACCTGGCAATTGCTGGTTGTATATCTGGTCCCTTACCTGGTGGCCGGTTTCGGTACCCTTAGAGAGGCGGCAGAGAGTCTGGTGAAAGGCGATGCGCTGGACGAAGACTTTTTGATGAGTATCGCGACCCTAGGCGCCCTGGGCATAGGATTCCTCCCTGGAGCTGAACCTCAGTTCACAGAGGCTGTGTTCGTTATGCTCTTTTTCCAGATAGGAGAACTATTCGAGCACATCGCCGAGGGGCGCAGCCGCCGCAGTATAGCCCACCTGATGGAAATCCGTCCCGATACAGCCAACATTGAGAGGGAAGGCGCTGTAGAGCAGGTCCGTTGCGAAACGGTCTCCGTGGGAGATGTTATTGTGGTCAGGCCGGGGGAGAGGGTTCCTGTGGACGGTGTCGTTCTGGAGGGCAGATCCTCTCTGGATACATCGGCCCTTTCCGGAGAGAGTGTGCCCCGCAGCGTGGTTCCCGGCGACGGGATACTTTCAGGATGCGTCAATATTGCCGGCGTGCTGAGGGTGAGGGTGACCAGGGAGTTCGGCGAGTCCACTGCATCCAAGATACTTGAACTTGTAGAACATGCCTCCGACAGCAAGTCCCGCAGTGAAAATTTCATAACCCGCTTCGCAAGGATCTATACCCCTATAGTTGTAGCTGCGGCGTTGCTGCTGGCTGTCGTGCCTCCTCTTTTCGGCGGCCAGTTTTCAGTTTGGCTTTACAGGGCGCTGATGTTCCTGGTGGTTTCCTGCCCATGTGCACTGGTGCTCAGTGTACCGCTGACATTTTTCGGAGGTATCGGCGCCGCCTCACGCAAGGGAATACTGGTGAAGGGCTCGAATTATCTAGAAGCGCTATCCCGCCTGCATACCGTTGTGTTTGACAAGACAGGTACGCTTACGCAAGGGGTGTTCGAGGTAACCGCCGTCCATCCCGAGATCATAGAAGAGAGGGAACTGCTTCATCTGGCAGCGCACGTGGAGCGTTTCAGTACCCATCCGATAGCCGCTTCGCTGCGTGCCGCTTATCCTGAAGAAGATGCCGACGGATGCAGGGTAGAGGCGGTAGAGGAGATATCCGGCCAGGGAGTAAGGGCGGTGGTCAACGGGCGCACGGTCTGTGTGGGCAACTCCAAGATGATGGATGCTGCAGGTGCCGGGTGGCACGCCTGCCACAAGACAGGAACTACGGTACACGTCAGTATGGACGGTGAGTATATGGGGCACATCATAATCTCGGATAAAATAAAGAGTGATGCGGCCGGGGCGATACAGGCTCTCAAGGCAGAGGGGGTACAGCGCACCGTAATGCTTACCGGCGACGGTGAAGCCATAGCATCTGCTGTGGCAAAAGAACTGGCAATCGACTCCTGCTATGCAGGCCTGATGCCTGACGGCAAGGTCTCCAAGGTTGAAGAACTTCTGGCCGGTATGCCGCACGGACGCAGGCTGGCTTTTGTGGGCGACGGTATCAACGATGCCCCCGTGCTTGCCCGTGCCGATATCGGGATAGCGATGGGTGGCCTGGGAAGCGATGCAGCAATAGATGCGGCCGATGTAGTGCTGATGGATGACAAGCCGTCAAAGGTGGCTGACTCAGTCAAGATTGCCCGCAGAACCATACGCATCGCCCGTGAGAACACCTGGTTCGCCATTGGGGTCAAACTGCTGGTGCTGGCGCTTGCAGCGACAGGAGTGGCAACTATGTGGATGGCCGTTTTTGCCGACGTCGGTGTCACTGTCCTGGCCGTGCTCAACGCTATGCGTGCGCTTGCAACTCATCATCGCCTGCAATAGTGCGGGCGATTTTTTCTATGTTGAGGCTGCGGGCGCTGGCATCGATAATGTCCTTATAAATTCCTCCCTTGCGGTAGATGGTATCGGGATCGCCGGACTCCTCTACGCGCCCGTTCCGCAGGGCGTATACCATTTCGCTGTCGATAATCTGGGAGATACTGTGGGAGATGATAATAACCGTGCGGTCTTTCTTGATGGCATCGATACTGTTCTTGATCTGTTCGGTGGCGATTGCATCCAGGCTGGCGGTGGGCTCGTCAAGGAATATGACGGGAGGATTCTTGAGGAACATACGGGCGATGGCTATTCGCTGCTGCTGACCGCCCGAAAGATCACTGGCTTTATTTTCGAACTGCTTGGGCAGGGCCATTATCTGGTCGTAGATATAAGACTTTTTGGCCGCCTCCACCACCTCTTCGTGGGTGGCACCGGGCTTTCCGTAAAGGATGTTCTCTTCTATCGTACCGTCGAAAATATGGTTCTTCTGCAGCACCAGGCCTATGTTCTCCCGCAAATACCTGGTGTCATACTCACGAAGGTCCACGCCGTCAAGGGTGACGGTTCCTTTCTGCGGTTCGTAGAATTTATCAAGCAAATTCACAATGGTGCTTTTCCCGGCTCCTGAAAGGCCCACCAGCGCGGTTATCTTGCCAGGTTCTATCACCATATTCACGCCGAACAATGCCTGGGTACCGTTGGGGTAAGTGAAGTCCACGTCGCGGAGCTCGAAACGGCCCCGGATCTTTTCGGGACGGTACTCTCCCGTAGGTTCGATTTCGTTGTCGGAATCCAGAATCGAGAAGAAGCCCTCGGCATAGATGAGCGCATCGTTGACATCGTCGAAAATGCGCTGCAACTGGGTTATGGGGGCAATCACGTTGGAAAAGAGCATAACGTGATACATAATCTTTCCGATAGTCATTCCCGGATAGCCTGTGAGCACAAGGTAGGCGGTCAGGATAATCACCAGCACGGTGCCGATCTGTTTTACAAAACTCTTGACACCTGCGTAATAGAAACCCACCTGACGGGTCTTCATTTGGTTTGCTGTGACCCTGTTCTGGATGTCCAGTTGCTTGGCGGCTTCGATCCCCTCCCTGTTGAAACTCTTGATGACGTTGATAGAGTCGATGATATTCTTGATGCCCTGGCTCTTGGTCTCGAGATAGCCGCGCATCTCGCGCCTCCATCCCTTGAGCCGTCGCGCCTGACGGTAGGTGATCCAGAAATAGACGGGGACTATGCCCAGCGCCACGAGGCCGACATAGACATTCGCGGCGAACATAAGCACCAGTGCCAGTGCGGCACTTGTAAAGAGCGGCAGCAGGTCTATGAAAAAGTTTTGAACGGTGCGTGAGATGCTGCTTACGCCCTGATCTATGCGGGCCTGGACCTTGCCGGTTGCATTGGCGTCGGAAGAGAAATAGGCCATCCGGAAGGTAAGAACCTTTTCAATGACGCTCTGCGACAGGTCGCGGGAGACAAAGATGCGCATCCGTTCCCCAAAGTAGTTTTGAGCAAAGGTTACCAGCGCTGATAGGATCTCCTTGCCCAGCAGCACTATGGATATTATGGTGATGATGCGGACGGCCTGGGCTCCCCATTCGGCCCCCCTTGTCACAAGGTCGTTGACGCGGTCGACGGTCCAGTCGAGCACGACGGCGTTGACCTGAGCCATCAGTGAACCCAGCAGGGTGAGGATCAGAGTAATGATTACCAGCCCGCGATAGGGGCGTACAAAAGGCCGTATATGCCTGAATAGTTGTGCCAGATTCATATCGGCAGACTATTGCATCTTACCCTGTTTGCCAAGGTAGCTGTCTTTGAAGCCCAGGAAATAGAGTACGCCGTCCAGACCGATGGTATTGATGGACTGGCGGGCGCTTTCTGCCACGCGGGGCTTGGCGTGGAAAGCTATACCCAGTCCGGCCGCAGAGAGCATGGGAAGGTCGTTGTCACCGTCGCCCACGGCGATGGTCTGCTCCAGGTTGACTTTCTCCATCTGTGCTATCAGCCGCAACAGGTCTGCCTTTCGGCGTCCGTCCACTATGTCACCCACATATCTTCCGGTGAGCTTGCCGTCTTCGCCTATCTCAAGCTCGTTGGCATACACGTAATCTATGCCATATTTGCGCTGGATGTATTCACCGAAGTAGGTGAATCCTCCGCTGAGGATGGCGATTTTGTAGCCCGCCCGCTTGAGGACCTCCATCAGCCGGTCGACGCCTTCGGTAATGGGCATATTCTCTGCAATCTCCTGCATTACGGATGCATCAAGGCCCTTGAGCAGTGCCACGCGGCGGCGGAAACTCTCCTTGAAGTCTATTTCGCCGCGCATCGCGCTTTCGGTTATGGCCTTTACTTTGTCGCCAACGCCTGCTCGCTCTGCCAGTTCGTTTATGCACTCGGTCTGAACAAGTGTTGAGTCCATATCGAAGCATATCAGGCGGCGCATGCGGCGGAACATATTGTCCCGCTGGAAAGAGAAATCGATGCCCATTTCGGAGGAAATGTGCATCAGTTCGGCCTGCAGCGCGTCACGGTCGTCGGGGACGCCGCGAAGCGAAAATTCTATGCAGCTGCGCACGCTCCCGTTGGGCTGCCTGAGACTCTGGCGGCCGGTAAGACGCTTGATGGAATCTATGTTAAGACCGTGGTTGGCAATGATTTGCGATGCGGCGGCAATCTGCTTTGCAGACAGGCTGCGGGCAATTATGGTAAGAATGTACCGGTTTTTGCCCTGGCGGCCCACCCAGTCTTCGTACTCGTCGTCGGGAACTGGTTCGAAACCTATTGCTACTCCCAGTTCGGTTGCCTTGAACAGGAGTTCTTTCATTACTTGACCCGAGTTCCTGGCCGAGATGCGTATCAATATGCCCAGGGAGAGACTGCTGTGGATGTCAGCCTGGCCGATGTCAAGTATACGTGCGTCATAGCGCGCCAGGATATCCATCACCGAGGCTGTGAGCCCGGTGCGGTCCTTGCCGGTGATTCTAATCAGAATCTGTTCCATCTTGGCCTTGCCGGCCGGTGTCTTGCGCTGGCTCATAGTTTCAGTCCCAAATAATTAATTGCATTTACAGTCGGAGTTGCATCCACCCTCGCCGCATCCGCCGCCCTGGCATCCGCCGCATCCCTTTTTCTCGCCGTGAAGGCCGTTGCGAAGTTCCTCTTCTGTGGCGTCGCGCACCATAAGTATCTCGCCAGTGAAATGCAGGTCTTTGCCCGCCATCTGGTGATTGAAGTCCATCTTGACGGCATCAGTACCGATTTCCAGCACCTTTCCGGGCATCACGCCGCCTTCCTGACTCATCATAGGGATTATGTTGCCTACAAAAACGATATCCTCCGCAAACGCCCCGTCACGCATAAAGATGCTCTTTGGCAGGTCAATCACGGCACGGTGGTCATATTCGCCATAACCTTCGGCGGCTGTCAGACGGAAGTCGAATTTGTCACCCGCAGCCTTGCCGTCTATATTTTCTTCGAACTTTGGCAGAAGGTAGCCGGCACCGAAGATGAACTCCAAGGGACGGGTAGCATCGCAACTGTCGGCAATCTGCCCGTCAACTTCGAGCTGATAAACAAGATGTACTACTTTGTTGTCACTGATATTCATAATGTCATATTATCCGGATTGCCTGCAAAGATAGCAAAAACTATTTTTTTGACATATTGTCATTCTCCCAGTGACATTTTGGCCACTTCCGGCGGCTGGCACCAGGTTTGAATTAAACTGTTTCGACCCGCTACAGGGCCCGGGAATAAGCTCCGCGAGGGTGCTCAAACCGGAACGATTAAAGTTTTTGAACTATGTTACCTATGAGAAGAATGCAAGACAGTTGGCTGCCGGACATTTTCAATGACTTTTTCGACAACAGCTGGATGTCAAGGGCCAATTATACCGCCCCCGCAATCAATGTGATTGAAAATGAAAAAGAGTATGATGTAGAGCTCGCCGCACCGGGGCTCGATAAAGATGACTTCAATGTCCGTGTAGACAACGACGGTTATCTCCACATCAATATGGAAAAGAAATCGGAGCACAAGGAAGAGAAAAAGAAAGGCCGCTATCTGCGCCGCGAGTTCTCTTATGAGAAATTCCAGCAGAGTCTGCTGCTGCCTGACGATGTGGATTGCGAAAAGATCGAGGCCAAGGTCGAAAAGGGCGTGCTGAACGTGCATCTGCCCAAGAAAGAGGTCGTGGTCAAACCTGCGGCTACCAAACAGATAGACATCAGGTAATCCCTTTCTGTCAAAATGCTCACAAAATAACGCAACTCTATGGGTTGCGTTATTTTTTTTGGATTTTTCAAAAACATTCCCGTACTTAACAGTTTATTTTGAAATGTAGTCACGATGGAAGATGAGAAGGTCCTGACGCTTGCGGACATCCCCGAAGGGGGGCGTTGCGTCATCGCAAAGATCCACGGTCACGGTGGTTTCCGCAACCGTATAATGGAACTGGGATTTATCAAGGGGCAGACGGTGAATGTTCTGAAAAACGCCCCGCTTCGCGATCCTGTCGAGTATGTTATCCTGGGCAGCCACGTCTCTCTCCGCCGGAGCGAAGCCCGAAACATAGAGGTGGTCTCCCTGGACGAGAATTATCACCCGGATTTTAATTTCGGCGGTACCATAGAAGAGCACGTGCAGGCCGAGGTGGAGGCCATCACCAAACACATTACGGTTGCCCTGGTGGGCAATCCAAACTGCGGCAAGACATCGTTTTTCAATTTCGCGACAGGGCTTCACGAGAAAGTGGGCAACTATAGCGGCGTCACGGTGGACTCCAAAGTGGGGACCTTCCACCACGCCGGCTACACGATAGACCTTGTGGACCTTCCGGGCACTTATTCGCTTACCGAGTACTCTCCGGAAGAACTCTATGTAAGGAACTATATAGTGCAGCAAAAGCCTGACCTCGTACTGAACATCGTGGATGCCGGCAATCTGGAACGGAACCTGTTTTTGACAACCCAGCTGATTGATATGAATCCGCGCATAGTGATGGCGCTGAATATGTACGACGAACTGCTGGCGAGCGGTGACAGGCTTGACCACGAGAGTCTTTCAAAGATGCTAGGTTTTCCGGTAGTGCCGGTAGTGGCCCGTACCGGAAAGGGAATAGACGGTGTCCTTGAACAGATAGTGAAGGTTTACACCGATGCCGACGGCGCCAGCAAGCATATCCATATCAATTACGGTGACACTGTGGAACCGCTCATCGCCAAGGTCAAGAAACTCGTAGAGGAGAACCAGGAGATACGTGACGACTACCACGGCCGCTACGTTGCACTCAAATTGATAGAAAATGACGGCGCAACCCACAAATATCTTGGACAATATCCTAATTATCAGCAGATAAAACAAGTAAGTGACAAGGCCCGCGAAGAACTCGAAAAAGAGTATCACGACGATATAGTCAGCATAATTTCCAGTCTGAAATATGGTTTCATCAAGGGTGCCTTAAGTGAAACTTTAACTCCTGCAAAGGTGGACAGGCGCAAGAAGGCTTATACCCTTGATTCCATCCTTACCCACCGGTGGCTTGGCATCCCGATCCTGCTGTTCTTGATGTGGCTGATGTTCAAGGCCACATTTACCCTGGGAGCATACCCCCAGAAGTGGCTGGAGACCGGCATCGCCGCCCTTGGCAGCTGGGTAGGCAGTGTGATGCCGTCGGGTATGCTCCGCGATTTGATTGTTGACGGAATAATATCAGGAGTTGGAGGGGTTCTGGTATTCCTACCCAACATCCTTATCCTGTTTCTTTTCATATCGTTTTTCGAAGACAGCGGATATATGGCACGCGTGGCGTTCATCGTGGATAAACTTATGCACCGCATCGGGCTTCACGGAAAGTCGTTCATACCTTACATCATAGGTTTCGGATGCGGTGTTCCGGCAATTATGGCAACGCGTACGCTCGAGAGCCGCAAAGACCGCATCCTTACGATCATCACCATACCTTTTATGTCTTGTTCTGCGAGGCTGCCGGTATTCCTGCTTTTTGTCTCGGCCTTCTTCAGGAAAAACCAGGCGCTGGTACTCATCGGCCTCTATCTGATTGGCGTGCTGGTGGCGGTGCTTACATCTCTGCTGGTGAAGAAGGTCGTGTTCCGCAATACCGACGACCAGTTTGTTATGGAACTTCCGCCGTACCGTTTCCCCACCGCCCGAAACGTATTCCGGCATATGTGGGACAAGAGCGTTCAGTACCTCAAGAAAATGGGTACCGTGATCCTTGCCGCATCGGTGATTATCTGGGCGCTGGGTTATTTCCCCCGCGCAAAGGAGGGGCAGACCGCTGCCGAACATACGGCCAATTCTTACATCGGCAAGATAGGGAAGGCCATACAGCCTGCATTCGCGCCGCTTGGCTTCGACTGGAAGATGAGTGTGAGCCTGCTCACCGGATTTGCCGCAAAAGAGGTGGTTGTATCGTCGTTGGGCGTGCTCTATTCTCCGGACGGTGAAGAAGCCGATGATGCCACTCTGGCCTCCAATCTCCGCTGTGCGTCCTACCCATCCGGTGAGGCTGTCTTTACCAAACCGGTGGTATGGTCATTCTTGCTGTTCGTGCTGCTCTACTTCCCGTGTATCGCAGCTGTGAGTGCGGTCCATCGTGAAGCCGGCCGCAAATGGGCGTGGTTCACCGTACTGTACACCACCGCCGTCGCCTGGATTGTTTCATTTGCGGTATATCATATCCTGCTCTTATGATCCTGGATATCATAGCATATCTAATAATAGCCGCAGTAGTGGCCTGGGTTGTCCGGCGCCTCTTTTTCAAAAAAGATAAAGGCTGCGACTGTTCCTCTGGATGCGACGGGTGTCCATATTGTTCAAAATGTTCGAAGTATGAATCGGAACGCTGACCTGTTGCGTACCTACGCTGCAAAATACAACGACCCCGTATATTTCAAGGAAGACCCGATAGCATTTCCCAGCCGGTTTGCAGAGGCTTACAGGCGCGGCGGCTGTACACTGGCAGATGTAGAAACGGCGGCGGTGATTGCGTCCCATCTGGCGTGGGGCAGAAGGGCGATGATTGTGCGTGACTGCGGCCGGGCATTTGACGAGATGGACTGGAAGCCGTATGACTATGTGATGAGAGGGCAGTACCGCTGCGAGCCGTGTTCTCTTCACCGCACCGTTATGTGGAGCGAATTCGCCGCTATCTGCGGCGCCTTGCGTGAGTTTTATCTTGAAAACGACTCGCTTGAACACCTTTCCCAGGACGAATTCCGCACAAGGATTTACTGCCGCAAGAGCGATCCGCACGCCGCCAACAAAAAGATAAATATGCTGCGCCGCTGGATGGTGCGCCGCGACGGCCGCGTAGATTTGGGGCTTTGGCTGGATTCTTCGCCCGCCGACCTTATTATTCCTCTTGATGTGCACGTACACACAGTGGCGCTGGAGATGGGGCTTACCTCCAGGAAAAACGCTGATATGCGCACTGCTCTTGATATCACACAGGAACTTTCGGAAATCTTCCCGGGCGACCCCTGCCTGGGAGATTTCGCCCTTTTCGGCTACGGAGTGACCCGTAACCGGTCATAATATCTTTTTTTTAGTATATTTGTCTGATATTTAGGCCACCGCTATGCCCAAACTGTTCATCATATCTGGATGCAACGGCGCCGGAAAGACCACGGCGTCCTATACCGTCCTCCCCGAGATGTTCGGTCTGAGGGAATGTGTCAATTCAGACGAAATAGCAGAGAGGCTGTCGCCCAATAAGCCGGAGGCTGCCGCCATTCGCGCCAGCCGCATTATGCTGGAGCGGATGAACGAATTGCTGGAGAGACGTGCCGATTTCGGTGTGGAGACAACTCTCGCAACCAGGAGCCTGTTAAGGGTGATAGAAGATGCCAGGAATCTTGGCTATACTGTAATCCTCATCTATTTCTGGCTCTATTCCGATGACCTGGCCGTAGAAAGGGTCAGGTTGAGGGTCGCTTCAGGCGGTCACAATGTATCCGAGCCCACGGTCCGCCGCCGCTACAGGCAGGGGATGATAAATCTCATCCACAGATATATCCCGATAGTGGACAGCTGGATGATATTCGATAACTCTACAACCCCCGCCTCCATGATAGCCAAAGGGGGTCAGAACGAGATGACGATAATCTACAACAAAGCAGTTTACAACAGTTTAACAGAATTACAATAATAAAGGAAGTGAAAAAAATCATATTGATATCGGCCCTTGTCCTCTCTTTTGCTACGGCCCGGGGCCAGATGCCCAACCGGCATCCTGAACCTCCGGCCGTGCCCGACTTCGTGGACTTTGCCGGCGACCGCATCACCTTCGAGCGGGACGACTTGTACGAGCGGATGGATCGCGAACTGATGACCTTCACTTATATGCATACCACGTCATCGCTGATGCTCAAGCGCAGCGTCCGCTGTTTCTCTATGGTGGTGCCCATACTCAAGCAGAAGGGGATTCCCGAGGATTTGAAATATCTGATGACGATAGAGAGTAACTTGGACCCCAAGGCGGTTTCCGTAACAGGCGCGGCGGGACTGTGGCAGTTTACAAAAGCAACCGCCAAGCAGTATGGCCTTGAGGTAAGCGAGGAGGTGGACGAACGCTATAACATAGAGAAGGCGACTGAAGCGGCGTGCAAGTATCTGAAATCCGCCTATGCGAAATACGGCGACTGGATGACGGTTGCGGCAAGCTATAATGCAGGTATGGGTGGTATTTCCCGCCGGCTGACCGAACAGAAAGAGGAGTCCGCCCTGGATCTCTATCTCCCCGAAGAGACATCCCGGTATATGTTCCGGGTTCTGGCTGCGAAAATGTTCATTGAGCATCCCGAAAAGTTCGGCTACCGGATGGATGCCTCGCAATTGTACTCCTACAATAAACCCGAGAAGGTCGTCACTGTTACGGGAGGAATCCCTTCTCTTGTCGATTTCGCCAAGGATCACGGAGTAAGCTATGCCGCCCTCAAACGGGCGAATCTGTGGCTGCGTTCAGACAAGCTCACCAATCCGGGGGGCAAGGCATATCAAATTATTATCCCACGCCAGTGATTTTTAGTATATTCGCTTTTGGAAATATATGTTTAAACACCAATAACTACTAATTACAGAGATGAAAAAACTTTTAGCTACCATCGCAATCTGCTTCGTTGCAGTAACCGCAGTGAATGCACAGAATTACAACCGTGCTATCGGTCTGGAGGGAGGATGGGGAACTGCCGGCCTTACCTACAAACAGTTCACCAGTGCAAACACCTTCCTGGATTTCAAGGCTACATTTATGCTTGGTGACGGCTTTGGCGTATTGGCCAACGGTACATACGATTTTAACCAGCCGCTGCTTCCCGGGCTGTCGTTCTTCTATGGCCTCGGCCTCGAAGCAGGAGTCTTTTCCGGTAGGTACAGGGGAGAAGAGTATCACGGCAACCTTATGGCAGG
>CACYEB010000090.1 GCA_902773305.1 uncultured Bacteroidia bacterium | reverse complement strand
GTAGGTATCGGTTCGGGCGTAATCATATCTCCGGAAGGTTACATAGTGACCAACAATCACGTGGTTTCGGGCGGTGACGAGTTTGAAGTCACCCTCTACGACAACTCTGTATATACCGCCACCCTGGTGGGGACCGATCCTGCTACTGACCTGGCGCTGATCAAGATAGACGCGGCCGGATGCACTCCCATACAGATGGGTGACTCCGACAACCTGCGTCTGGGCGAGTGGGTTCTGGCCATCGGAAGTCCGTATGACCTTCGAAGCACCATCACCGCGGGTATAGTAAGTGCCAAGGGCCGCTCCTTCCCCAACTACAGCGGTCAGTATCGCGTGGAGTCGTTTATCCAGACCGATGCTGCGGTGAACCCCGGCAACAGTGGCGGTGCGCTGGTCAATACGGCCGGACAGCTTGTGGGCATCAATACTTCTATCATTTCCCTGACAGGATCTTATGCCGGCTATTCGTTTGCAGTGCCGGTGAACATAGTCAAAAGGGTGACGGACGACTTTATCAACTACGGTGAAGTCAGACGCGCAGTGCTCGGCATATCCATGTCCGAGACCGACCGGGGGATAGTGGTGGCCAAAGTGATGGAGAACAGCGTGGCCGAGGCTGCCGGCATCCGTCAGGGCGACATCCTCAAGGAGTTCAATTTCGAGAAGATAGGCTCTGCGGCAGACCTCAAGGTGTCGTTGAACAAGTATCGCCCCGGAGAAAAAATCGTGCTTACGATAGAGCGGGACGGGGTTACGAAAGAGTTGATTCTGAATCTTTGAAAAATATTTGTTTAAATCATATTTTTGAAAGTATCTTTGCACTCATACACTCATTTTTATATAGATGAGACAACTTAAGATTACAAAGTCAATTACTAATCGTGAGAGTGCATCTCTCGATAAGTATTTGCAGGAAATCGGCAGAGAGGAACTTATCTCGGTAGAGGAGGAGGTAGAACTTGCACAGCGTATCAAAAAGGGCGATCAGGAAGCACTTGAAAAACTGACGCGTGCAAATCTCCGTTTTGTGGTTTCTGTAGCCAAACAGTATCAGAACCAGGGTTTGAGCCTGCCTGACCTTATCAATGAAGGCAATCTGGGCCTTATCAAGGCTGCGGAGAAATTCGATGAGACCAGGGGCTTCAAATTCATTTCTTATGCTGTCTGGTGGATTCGCCAGTCCATCTTGCAGGCTTTGGCAGAACAGTCGAGAATCGTGCGCCTTCCGCTCAATCAGGTGGGATCGCTGAACAAGATTAACAAGGCTCTGAGCAAATTCGAGCAGGAGAACGAGCGTATGCCGTCACCCGAGGAATTGGCCGAGATTCTTGACATTCCGCGTGAGAAGATCAGTGACACCCTTCGTGTCAGCGGCCGTCACGTGTCGGTGGATGCACCGTTTGTAGAGGGCGAGGACAACAGCCTGCTGGATGTGCTGCCCAACAACGATTCTCCCAATGCCGACTCTGGGCTGGTAAATGAATCTTTGAACAAGGAGATTGAACGTGCGCTGTCGTCTCTCACGGAGCGGGAGCGTGACATCGTCAAATACTTCTTCGGAATCGGCTGTCAGGAGATGACGCTGGAAGAGATTGGCGAGAAGTTCAACCTCACCCGCGAACGTGTCCGCCAAATCAAGGAGAAGGCAATCCGCAAGTTGCGTAACAGCGCCCGCAGCAAACTGCTCCAGACGTATTTGGGATAGGCTCTCTATGTCATTGGGAAAGGGGGTGCCGCACAATCGGAGACCCCTTTTTTGTTGAATCAAACAAACAAAATATATGAAACGTTTCGTTACGATAATGATTATGGCTATGACTCTTGCCGCTTGTGAAGAAGAGAATCCGCTGCTCAGACAGTGGAATACGCCCTTCGGAGTTCCCCCTTTTGAGGAGATTAAGACAGGGGATTACATCCCTGCGATAAAGAAGGCGATAGCGATGCACGACAATGAGATATCAGGGATAGTCAACTGCCCCGAAGAACCCGGTTTTGACAATACCATCCTGGCGTTTGACCGTTCAGGCCGTATGCTTGAAAGAATCAACCTGGTGTTCGGCAACTGCGAGGCTATTGCCTCTACCGAAGAGATCCGGAAGATTTCTGCGGAAATGACCCCTCTGCTCAGCAGTCACTATAGCGGGATAATGCAGTCTGAAAAGTTGTTCGAACGCATCAAGGCGGTATATGACAAGCGTGACGAACTGGGGCTTGACCAGGACCAGTTACGTCTGACGGAAGAAACTTACAAGCGTTTCGAACGCTCAGGCAGCAATCTGCCGGCAGAGGATAAGGCGCGTCTCAAGGAGATTGACGCAAAAATCGATTCCCTGCAGTTGCTCTTCTCCCAGAACCTTCTCTCCGAGACAGGTTCCTGGACGTTGACCATAGACAACGAAGAGGACCTTGCAGGTCTCAGCCCCGATTTTGTGGCCGACGCCGCGCAGCGTGCGGCAGATGCAGGCAAGGAGGGTAAGTGGCTTGTGGGTCTGGACAATCCCAGCGTGATGCCGTTTTTGGCAAGTGCCGACAACCGTGAACTCCGTATCAAGGTGCTGGATGCCTACAGCAACCGCTGCAACAACAATAACGAATTCGACAATAAGGAGATCGTCAAGGAAATTGTCTCGCTCAAATTGGACAAGGCTCACCTTATGGGCTTTGACAACTATGCGGCGTATGTCCTGGACGCCAGGATGGCGAAGACACCGGAGGCGGTTTACAAACTGATGGGGGAGGTGTGGCAGCCTGCGCTTGCAGCCGCCCGCTCTGAACTTGCCGATATCAAGGCCCTTGCCGCAGAAGACGGCATCGGTACGGTTCTTCCGGCTGACTGGCGTTACTATGCAGCCAAGGCCCGTGCGGCCAAATTCTCTTACGACGAGAGCCGGATTATGGAGTATCTGCAATACGAAAATGTTCGCGACGGAATATTCTATGCGGCGGGCAAACTCTTCGGAGTAACCTTCAAAAGAGTGGATGAAATCCCCCTGCCGCACCCCGACGCCGAGTGTTTCGAGTGTCTGGATGCCGATGGCACCAGCCGTGGCCTGCTCTATGTGGATATGTTTGCCCGCCCCGGCGAAAAGAGCGGCGGAGCGTGGTGTACCAGCTATCGCGACCACGAGATCGATCCGTCGGGAAAACCTGTCACCGCCGTGATGTCGATAGTGGGCAACTTTACCCGTCCCTCCGCCGGCAAGCCGTCGCTGCTCACGGTTGATGAGACAGAGACCTTCTTCCACGAGTTCGGTCACGCTATAGCCGGGCTGTTGAGCGACGTCCGCTACGCAGGACTCGGCAACTTCGTGCGTGATTTCGTGGAACTCCCTTCGCAGCTCAACGAACACTGGGCCTTTGAACCGGAAGTCCTGAAGGTTTACGCCAAACATTATCAGACAGGTGAGGTCATACCGATGGAACTGATAGACAAAATGAACCAGTGCGGCAAATACGGCGTGGGCTTTGCCCAGACCGAACTTGTGGCGGCGATGTATCTGGATATGGATATCTACTCCCTGAACGGGATTCCCGAGAAGTTTGACCTGCTCTCCTTTGAGCAGAACTGTATGGCAGGCAGGGGACTCATAAGCGAAATACTGCCCCGCTACCGGGCACCGTATTTCCTTCACATTTTCTCTCACGGATACGATGCCGGATACTACAGCTATCTGTGGGCCAATGTGCTTGACTGTGATGCCTACAGGGCGTTCAAGGCCACCGGAGACATTTTTAATCAGGAGGTGGCCGGGGCCTATCGCAAGGAAATCCTGTCACGTGTCGATGAAGACGAGGCGATGACCCTTTATACAAATTTCCGCGGCGGAATGCCTGCCACGGCTCCGTTCCTCGAAGACAAAGGTCTGAAGTAGGTGGGTATTTGGGACAAAATAGCCGGACTGGTAGTCGCAGTCAGCGATGCTGTCTGCGGCTATCCTTTTTTCATCCTGCTGGTTGGCGGCGGGCTGTTTTTCCTGTTCTATTCGGGCTTTGCACCTGTCCGTCACTACGGCAAGGCGATTCAGGCCCTGAGGGTAAGGGATTCTTCTTCTGCAGGTCAGATAAGTTCTTTTGAGGCGCTCTCAACCGCCATTGCCGCTACCGTGGGTATGGGCAATATCGCCGGGGTTGCCATCGCTATCTCCATAGGCGGCGCGGGTACCATATTCTGGATGTGGGTCAGCGCGCTGCTGGGTATGGCAACCAAATTTTTCGAAGGGACGCTGGCGGTGATGTATAAGGGGAGGGACTCCGACGGCGAGGTACAGGGCGGTCCGATGTATGTGATTACGGGCGGTCTCGGAAAGAGGTGGAAGCCGCTGGCGGTGTTTTTTGCCGTATCGGGGCTTTTCGGAACCCTGTGCACGATGCAGTCCAACCAGATTACCGAGGCGATTACCACTACCTTCATTCCGGCAGAGAAGATAACAGTGACGGTCCGTTTGATTACAGGCCTTATCATTACCGCCCTGGTGGCCGTTGTGGCACTCGGGGGAATCAGGCGAATCGGCAAAGTGGCCTCCAAGATGACGCCTTTTATGGTCGCAGCCTATTTCCTGCTGGTATTTTACATTCTTGTTACACATATCAGGGCGGTTCCCGGAGTGTTCCGGGATATTTTCGTGGGGGCATTCACTCCGCGTGCCGCACTTGGCGGCGGCATCGCCAGCGTGATAACCGTGGCGCTGACCGGAGTGCGGCGGGCAGTGTTCGTAAACGAGGCCGGAGTGGGTACCGCTTCTATGGTGCACGGAGCCTCGCGCAACAGCGAGCCTGTCCGCGAAGGGCTGGTGGCGATGCTTGGACCTTCCATAGATTCGGGGCTGGTATGCACCCTGACTGCACTTGCCATCCTCATCCAGAAAGACGTGCTGCCGGTGGCGGGGATGAGTTCTATGCAGGGGCTGCAACTGGCTCTCAATTCGTTTGCGGCCTCTGTCCCGGTCGTGGGCCGTTACCTGTTGCTGGCCATCCTGCTCATTTTTGCCTTCTCTACGATGTTCTCCTATTCGTATTACGGCACCAAGTGCGCGAGCTGGCTGTTCGGAGCAGAAAAAGGAAAATATTACATCTATTTTTATCTTTGTATGATAATTGTCGCTGCGGTGGTGCCGCTGCGTGCAGTCGTAGGCTTTGTGGATCTGACGTTTGCGCTGATGGCGTTCCCCAACATGATCGCCCTCTTCGCTCTGGCTCCCAAGGCCAAAAAGGAGATGAAAAAGTATTTCAATAAAGAGAAAAACAATGAATCTTGACAGTTTCATAGCAGATAATGTGGCCGTTGCCGTTGGAAAGCTCTACGGAGCCCCGGCACCGGATGGGAGTATCCAGATTTCCGCTACCCGCAAGGAGTTCGAGGGGGACGTCACCCTCGTGACATTCCCGCTGCTTCGCATAAGCCGCAAGTCGCCCGAAGCGACCGCAGAAGAAATCGGCGCCTGTCTCAAGGCCAGCCTCCCGCAGATAGAGAGCTACAATGTCGTCAAAGGTTTCCTGAACCTCAAGATTTCTCCCTCATACTGGAGTGATGCCCTGGCCAGGATCGCCTCCGACGCCGGTTTCGGGCAGGGTACTCCGACAGGCCGCACAGTGATGGTGGAGTTCTCTTCACCCAACACCAACAAGCCCCTCCATCTGGGGCATATCCGCAACAACCTTCTGGGCTGGTCCGTCTCAAGGCTGCTGGAGGTTGCCGGCAACAAGGTAATAAAGGTTAATCTGGTGAACGACCGCGGCATCCATATCTGCAAGTCTATGCTGGCGTGGCTGCGACGCGGAAACGGTGTTACCCCACAAAGCAGCGGCGTCAAAGGCGACCATCTGGTGGGTGACTATTATGTCGAGTTCAACAAGATGCTCAAGGATGAGACCGAGGCAGCATTGCGTGATGCCGGAATCGACCCTGCAAATGCCACCGACGAGCAGAAGGCGGAGGCACAACGCAATACTGAGTGCCAGAAGGCTGCCCAGTCTATGCTGCTCCGCTGGGAGCAGGGCGACCCTGAAGTCCGTGCGCTCTGGGAGAAGATGAACGGATGGGTTTACGACGGCTTTGACACTACCTACAAGAATCTGGGAATATCTTTCGACAAGATTTATTATGAGTCGCAGACCTATCTGCTGGGTAAATCGCTTGTAGAGGAAGGCCTGGCCAAGGGGGTGTTCTACCGCCGCGAAGACGGTTCGGTGTGGTGCGACCTGACGTCCGATGGCTTGGATGAGAAACTGTTGCTCCGCGGTGACGGTACGTCGGTCTATATGACCCAGGATCTGGGGACTGCCTGCAAACGTCACGAAGAAACCGGTTTCGATGAGATGATATATGTTGTGGGCAATGAACAGAACTACCACTTCCAGGTGCTCAAACTCATCCTCGGCAAACTGGGATTTGACTGGGCCGATGCCATCTATCACCTCTCTTACGGTATGGTGGAACTCCCCGAAGGGAAGATGAAATCGCGCGAAGGCACCGTGGTTGATGCCGACGACCTTATAGAGCAGATGTACCGGACCGCCAAAGAGACATCTTTGGAGTCGGGCAAACTTGAGGATATGGCTCCCGAAGAGCAGGACAAACTCTTTATGATGCTGGGCCTCGGAGCACTGAAGTATTTCATCATAAAAGTCGACCCGCGCAAGACGATGCTATTCAATCCGCGCGAGTCCATCGACTTCAACGGCAATACCGGTCCGTTTATCCAATATACACACGCCCGTATCAAAAGCGTGCTTCGCAAGGCGGCGGAGCAGGGGATAGAACCTGCTTTGACCGGTGCCGGGCTGCTCCCCAAAGAGATAGAGTTGATCAAGATAATGGCTGGCTTCCCGGACAAGATCCAAGAGGCGGCCGCCGCCCATTCACCCGCACTGGTGGCCAATTATGCATATAATCTGGCAAAGGAATTCAACCAGTATTATCACGATGTAACGATTCTCCGTGAGAGCGATGCCGAAGTCCGCTCCCAGCGCCTGGAACTGATTGCCACAATCGCCCGAGTGCTGGTCAAGGCTATGGACATCCTTGGGATTGAACTCCCGGAGAGAATGTAAACCGGCAGGAGGGGGAGAATGACGGGATTCAGCATACCGACCAGCAAAAAGGAGATGGATGCACTGGGCTGGGACCAGGCGGACATCATTCTTTTCACGGGCGATGCATTCGTGGACCATCCGTCGTTCGGAACTGCTGTTATAGCGCGGGTGCTGGAAGGTCGCGGCTACAGGGTGGCTGTAATACCCCAGCCCAACTGGAGGGATGACCTGCGGGATTTCCGCAAACTGGGTCGTCCGCGTCTGTTCTTCGGAGTTTCGTCCGGCGCGATGGATTCGATGGTGAACCATTACACCGCCAGCAAGCGGCTGCGCAGCAATGATGCCTATACTCCTGAAGGCCGGGCCGGTTATCGTCCCGACTACGCCGTTACGGTTTACAGCAATATTCTCAAAAAGTTATATCCCGACGTTCCCGTGGTGCTGGGCGGTATCGAAGCATCGCTTCGACGGCTGACACATTACGATTACTGGCAGGATTGTCTCAAACCTTCCATCCTTATAGACAGCAAGGCAGACTGGCTGGTGTATGGGATGGGGGAGAAGGCCAACGTGGCCATAGCGGATGCCCTTGCCGCGGGCGCCCCGGCAGAAGAGATCAGAAGGTTGCCTCAGATAGGTTATGTGAGCGACCAGGCTCCCGACGGCGACTATTTTGACCTGCATTCCTACGAGAGCTGTTGCCGCAATAAACTGGCCTTTGCACAGAATTTCAATATTATAGAGCGCGAGGCCAACCGGCTGCACGCAGAGATGCTGGTAGAACAGGCCGGCGACAAGTTCGTCTGCATCAATCCCCCCTATCCGCCCTCTACAACAGAAGAGATGGATGCAATTTATGAACTGCCGTTCACCACACTGCCCCATCCCCGCTACAAGGGTAAACGCATCCCTGC
>CACYEB010000089.1 GCA_902773305.1 uncultured Bacteroidia bacterium | reverse complement strand
TTGACTCCTCCCAGTCGTGACAGTTTGCCCAAACGATCAAATCGTGAATCATATCACCTCTTCTTCCCAGATATGCTTTTTAAGAACTATCGGCATATACTCCCGGTCATATCTCCCCGAACCCCAGAAATCATCTTCCTTTACATCAAAGCAACAGGCGTTGGGGATATAATCCAACAGAATAGAGCCCTGCCGGATAGAGACATTGACGTGATAGCGTCCGGGCCTGATCTCGAGGCTCGACTCCGTTTTACAACTGATAATGGCCGAGCCGCCGGCCCTCAACCGGAAGAACCGCCCGATATCCCGTGAATCCAGTGAAAGGACCCTGTTTTCGTTGACATCGAATACGGTGACCCTTACAGAAAGGTTCAGGTCTTCGGTGGCACGTACCGATAAGGAACAGGAAAGTGGTTCTGTAAATGAGATATCCTGACAGGCATCTCCATTTTCATCACAAATATCAAACTTTTCTATATATGCCCTTTTCCCTTCTATATCACGGTCTGCTGGCACTCCGTCAAAAATATCCGTACGGCATCTTTCCAGATAATTGTCCACCGCATCACCGATGAGCCCGTCATATACCATTTTCCCGTCTTCCAGAATGACACCCCTCTGACACAGACTCCTTACCGCTGCCATATTGTGGCTGACAAATAGAACGGTGCGCCCTTCGCCGGAGGATACATCCTGCATCTTGCCTATGGCCTTCTTCTGGAATTCGGCGTCGCCGACGGCCAACACTTCGTCCACCACGAGGATCTCCGGTTCAAGGAAAGCTGCCACGGCAAATCCGAGGCGGACCGTCATACCGCTGGAGTAGCGTTTCACGGGAGTATCAAGATAGCGTTCGACCCCGGCAAAATCTACGATTTCATCCAGTTTACGGTTAATCTCGGCCCTGGTCATACCCATTATGGAGCCGTTCATATAAATGTTTTCGCGGCCGGTCATCTCCTGGTGGAAGCCTGTACCTACTTCGAGCAGCGAGGCGATTCGTCCGCGGGCGCGTATTTCCCCTGTGGTGGGAGAAGTTACCCGTGAGAGAAGTTTGAGCAGGGTACTCTTGCCGGCGCCGTTCTTGCCGATGATGCCGACAACTTCACCCTCCGCCACATTGAAAGAGATGTCCTTGAGCGCCCACACAAAGTCTGAATTGCCTTTGGTGGAGCGGTCGTTGGTCTCCCCTATCTTCAGGTACGGGTCCTCCCGACGGAGGATGCGGGTCTGCCACCAACGGTTCAAATCGTGAGACAGCGTTCCTGTACCGACCTGGCCCAGATGGTACAACTTGCCCACATTATCGAATTCTATTGCATTCATAGCTATACCGTATCCATAAAGTTGCGCTCTACGCGATTGAAGACTATCACCGAAATGAACATGGTAACGAGCATAAACACCGTGCTGTATACCAGGCCACCAACCGAGAAGGAGCCGCAACCGAGGCAACCGTATTTGAAAGCCTCAAAGATGGGGGTAAGCGGGTTGAGTTCCAGGGCCCAGCGGTACTTATCTCCGGCAGCGCTTAGCGGGTAGATGATAGGCGTAGCGTACATAAAAAGCTGTATTCCGAAGGAAACCAGATACTTCAGGTCGCGGTACTTGGAGGTAAGGGATGATATTATCAGGCCCCACGACATTGCGTGGAAAGCCAGCAGCAGCACGTAGAAAGGGAACAGCAGCAGCGTTATATTGAGTTGCACCTGAAAGCCGGAAATGGCATATCCAATGTAAACGATAATAAAGAGCACAAGCTGTATCAACATCTTCAGCAGGTTGGATGTCAAAGAGGCCAAAGGCACAACGAGTCTGGGGAAATACACTTTCCCGAATATCCCGGCATTGGCTGTGAATGTGTTCGAAGCCCCGTTGAAGCACTCGTTGAAATAATTCCAAAGCATAATACCCGAGAGGTAGAACAACGGCTGGGGCGCTCCGTCGGTGGATATGCCGGCCAGCCCGCCGAACACGAACATATACATCACCGTAGTGAACACCGGCTGGATCAGGAACCACAGGGGCCCGAGTATGGTCTGCTTGTAGAGAGTAACCAGGTCCCGTTGGATATACATACGCCAAAGGTCCCGGTAGCGCCACAGACCCTTGATGTCAATGTCCAGCAGCTTCTTGCGCGGCTTGATGACCAGCGTCCACCCTTCCTGAATCTTGTCAGCTTTTTGAGCCATAGTATCCGTAACTGTGATAACCGTAGCTGTGGTAGCCATAATGGTGATATCCGTAATGACCGCCATTTGCATCGGCACCGTTGAGCAATACCACCATATTGTTGAATTTCTTATCCCTGTACCACTCGTCTATCTCCGGCAGGAGTGATTTCTCCAGCACACCGCAACGGGCCACGAACAGGGTCAGGTCGGAATAACGGTTGATAATTGCGGGGTCGGCCACAATCTCAAGCGGCGGGCAGTCCAGGAACACATAGTCATATTCCTGCCGCACTGACTCCATCAATTTTGCAAAGCGGTCGCTGTAAAGCAGTTCAGAAGGATTCGGCGGAAGCGCCCCGCAGGGAAGCATATCTACCTCGCCAAGTTTGACAATCAACTCGTGATAATCCTGATACCTGCCTGCAAGATAACCCGAAATGCCGTGGGACGGATTCTTCACACAGGCAGAGAGACTGGCTCGACGGAGGTCAAGGTCAATTGCCAGCACTTTCTTCTCCTTCAGGCTTATGGTGTTGGCCAGGTTAGCGGTGATGAACGTCTTTCCGCTGCCCGGATCTATCGAGGTCAGCATTATCACCTTGTGGGAAGCATCGTGGCCAAGCAGGAACTCAAGGTTGCTGCGGATAACCCTGAAGGCCTCGTTCATCATATCGCGATTTCCCTCTTTCACAACTATTGGAGAGGGTTCTTTCCTTGATTTCTTCTTGTTCCTGTTCTTTTTCCCTGACTGCGGAATTACACCGGCAAACGGTATCTGCATATTCTTGAAATCCTCGCGTCCCTGTACGGTTGTAGTCAGCATTTCTTTGAGGAAGATGATGACTGCCGGCAACGCCAGTCCCAGGATCAAGGCCATAAGATATACGCTGCGTGAAACCGGTTCCACGGGATCCCACGAGCCGTGAGCCGGTTCTATCAATTGCGTGTTATAGGCAGTGAATGCCTGCGAAAGCTCGTTCTCTTCACGTTTCTGGAGGAGGAACAGATACAATGACTCCTTGACCTTCTGCTGCCGCTCTACCGAGAGCAGGTAGTTGGCCTGCTGAGGGTTGCGGGCAACGCGGCCGATGGCGTCCCGATGTGTGGCACGCAGGGCATTCTGCTGGGTCTGCAGAGTAGATATCTCATTTGACAACGCATCTATGATGGTCTTGCGCTGAATCGCCAGCTGCTTGTTGAGTTCTACCACGAGGGGATTCTGCGCCGAAGAATAGGACTGGTGGCTGTTCCTCTCCAGAACCAGCTTATTGTATTCAGAAATCCTTTGAAGTATGGCTCCGTTTTCTATGCTTGAATAGAGGGGTATCTGCTGGCTGTCGTCTGTAGCGGAAGAGAGATATTCATAAGTGATACGCAACTGCCCTATCCTCATGGCGATATCGGCTTCCTGCTTCGCAGATTCGGTGGCCTCGCCCATAGCCAGACTGCCCGCCTGGGCTATGTCCAGAATCAGGTTGTCAGACTTGTATGAAGATATGTCCTTATCCACGCTGCCGAGTTCGTTTTCTATCACCGCCAGACGATCCCTTATAAATTCGTTGGTGCTGACAATCTGCTTGTTGCGGTTTTTCATCCACTGTTCGTTATAGACAGTGATAAGGGTGTTGAGAATATCATCGGCACGGCTGCGCGACACGTCGCGATACCGTATGTCGATAATAGACGAACTCCTGTCTTGAAGGCTTGCGTTTATGCGGCCGCGGATATTGTTTGCCGCTGTGTTTATCCCGCTCCGCTGGACAATGACATTAGAGACACTCTTTTCGGGGTTGGGGGCTGATTGGGCAGTGACCCTTCCCAGCGGGGTGTCAATCGTATCTCCAGAGTGCATAGTGATGCTTTCGGCCGCAATATGCTGCCCGTTCAGGCTGAAGGACGACAGGACTATGGTGCTGTCCTGGCGTATCTCCGCTTCAAGTCCCGCACGGTCGTTGTCGCCCAGGTCACAGAATTTCATTGAGAGAGGATTCTTCAATCCATACAGGGTTTTATCGTAAAAAGTGCCTTTCTCAAAATAGTCCACATCCAGTTTGAGCCGGTTCACCACCTCGCTTGCCACGACGCTCGAGCGCATCAGCAGTATCTCGTTCACAAGATTGGTGGCGGGCTGCGATATTCCCAGTTCTCTCATCGTATAATCCATCGCGTCGCCTCCGTTCTGCTTGATCATAATGGAGGCAGATCGCTGGTATACCGGCGGCTTGAGTTGCAGATAAAACCAGGCAGCGCCCATCGCCACAATCAGCGAAATGACAAACCAATACCAATACCTGGTACAGAGGCTAAGAATCTTTTTAAGGATGACAGCCGGAGAATTGCCCGACTGCGTCTTGCGGGTTACGCCTGTAGTTATTTCTCTTTCCATTTGGGTTATATTGTCTCTCCGCCATATTCGAAATGGCGGCCTGTAACGGTTGCTATGATAATACGGATATCCTGTAAGAATGAGTAATGTTCGAGATAATACCGGTTTATGCGCACCTTGTCGGGAAATATGACTTCATCGTTGTACCGCTCGGGATCGGGCTGCTTTGCCAATATATACTCTTCATTGCGGTATTTAAGAGTCGCGGGGCCTGTGATGCCGGGTTTGAGACTGAGAATCACCTTGTCTTCTCCCTGCAGCATATCGGCATATCCCGGTACGTCCGGACGAGGTCCCACGAAAGACATGTCACCCTTGAGGACATTCCACAACTCGGGCAGTTCATCAAGATGATATCGTCTCAGGCCGGCGCCGAAAGGATGGATTCTCTCTTCCCCTGCAACGGTAACCGATGAGCCGGTGTTGCCTGCTGTCATTGTCCTGAACTTAATGATTGTAAACAACTTACCATACTGTCCAACCCTTTTCTGGGTGAAAAACACCGGTCCGTCACCCATCCTGAAATGTACGAGCATGGCGATGATCAGGATAACCGGCCACAACACAAGTATCCCGACAAAAGCGACAATCCTGTCGAATGCAGATTTTATGAATCTGTCTAAGCTGCTCATTTGATTAGCTGCAGCAGAATTGCGACGATGGAAACGATGGTGCTTGGCAGCGAGAACCAGAATCCGATGGACTGGAATGTGCTTGCATTGGCATCGGACTGCGCAGCCTTCTTGGGATTCGGCTCTACATAAATTATGTCGTTCTGCTTGATATAGTAAACAGGTGAACTGTAGAGGCTCTCCATATTTGTGATATCCACCACGTACGGTGTCTGGATTCCGTTCTCTGTCCTTAACACGAGAATGTTGTCGCGACGGCCGGTAATCGTGAGGTCGCCGGCCATAGAAAGCGCCTGAAGCAGGGTTATGTTGTCGGAAGGTATCTCTATACGTCCCTGACGGCCGACTTCTCCCAACGTGTAGAAGGCCATCTCGTAGAATTCCACTATCACTGTGGGGTCCAGGAGCAGTTTGGTGGATACCAGTTGGTACCGGACTGCATCCGCGACCTGGTCGCGAGTCAGTCCCTGGACATAGACCGGCCCCAGCGTAGGTATCTCCACCGTACCGTCGGGCCTTACTGTGTAGCAGATACCGTATCTCGACGATTCGCTGCCGCCGCCGGCAGAGATTCCCCTCGAAGAGAGGTTGAACAGATCGGAGAGTTCACGGTCGCGACTGAAAACAACTATCCTTAGCCTGTCACCGGGAGAAAGGGCTATAGGCCTCTCCTGCTGCAGCTGGAGATTTACACCCGGACGGATTCCCTGAAGGTAACTGGTGTTTTTCTGGACGGCACAAGAAGATGCCAGAAGGGAGCAGGCTATTATGGCCGGCAGGATTCCCCATTTGAAGATATAGGTAGATTTCATAAGATTTGTTATTTCCGTTTAGATGGCTCCAGCACTTTAAGGAAAGCTGCCGGAATATTTTGAAAAGCGACTGCGGAGACACCCTCCACACACACAATGAAACGTTTTTTCCCTTTTATACGACGGATCCACCCTTCGCGGCCTTTGTGAATTCCCTCGGTGACCTGGACCCTTTCGCCATCCTTGAACCACTCTGTGTCACTTCCAAGGTACAGGGCGTCGGGGTCTGGAACTTTTGTGGCCTCCCTGAAATTGATGAATTCAGCCTCGGGTATCTTCCCGGGTTTTTTGGTAGCCAAGTCACAATAGTAGAGGAAATCACCGTCGTGCAGATGCTTGAAACCCTCAAGGAATTTTTCCGTACAGTTGACGAACAGCAAAGATGATATCACAGGCTTTGTCCCGTACCGTAGACCCTCCCGGTCTATTCTCTCTATGATTACGCTCGGGGCATAGGTTTCACATCCGGCCGACTCGAGATCTTCTCTGACGGTTGAAATCCTGTTGTAAAACACTTTCAGTGCGTACCAGTTGTTCATCTGCCGCGGTAATAACGCAAATAGCAACGGTTACCGTCCTGGACATAATCTCCACTCCCCTGCCTGATGGACTGTTTTGGAATATCCCCTAGAATGACAGGGACCTCCGAACTCACAAATCCGCCAGACAAGGCAAGTGAAGGTCCCAACCGTTTCTCCCCCTCATACAGCGCTTTGCGCACTGTGATTCTAACGAGTAAAGCGCTAATAACTAGTCGCTTCTGCTCAGACCTCCGGTCGCTGTGGAACGGCTTTTTTCCGCCCAAGCTATCCAAATTGCAAATTTATGAATAATAATCGAAAAAACCGCGGCTATCTTAATTAAAGTGCCGCGTACTTCTCGCCGTATTCGAGCTGCTGGGCGATAAAGTCGTCGCAGTATTCAATGCGGTAATCGACCACCTTACCCCCCTTCTCCACCGGCACAATGGTAGGATTTACAAAACCGCGGTATGGCTTAAGCCCCAAAGCGGCATAGCGTTCCAGAACTTCGCGGTGCAGTTCGGGATCGATGTTGACGGCATACTTCTCTACCAGTTCACGGCCAGCGGCGTAGTCGCCTTCCGACTTGATGCGTTGAATCTCAGCCAGAAGTTCGGCGAACAACCCCCGGAGCGCTTCGTAATCGTTTATTACAAAGTAGGTTTTGCCTTCACGGGTGCGCATCTCTATCGCATTTGCGGCAGCTCCTTTTTCGAAGCACCAGTCGGCAATCAGCTTGCGGTTCTGCATATGCGCCTCGGTATTTTGCTTGCCCGGTTCAATGCGGGTGAACTGCGTAAAGATGCCGTTGCGTATATAGCTGTCATATTC
>CACYEB010000088.1 GCA_902773305.1 uncultured Bacteroidia bacterium | reverse complement strand
GGCAAAAATCTCTGCCATTGCACCGTAGAGCAGGAAATGCATACCCAGATCCTTCACGCTGCCGCCCTTGAAGCCCTTCTTGGCAACCTCGAGGGTCTTGCCGCCCCAGAACTCTTCCATAATCTTGGTGAGTTCCTTGTCGGAGAGGATCTCTATTGAACGGAGGCCTTTGGCCAGGATTTCGCCGTGGCTGCGGTGGCTTCCGAAAATAAAGTCGTCTGTAGTAAGATTATAGGCCATACCTACTGCGGCTGCCTCCTGACCCATCGAAAGGTGGGCGGGGCCGGGGTTGTTGTATTCGACACCGTTGTAGCCGCCGGTAGTCTTTACAAGATTAAGCATTGTCTCAAACTCGCGGATGGTGAACATATCGCGATAGATGTGCTTGAGATCATCTTTGGTGAAATGCTTCTCTTTGAGTTCGTCCTTGATGGTCTTGTTGTACTGGTTGACCGGAATCGGATTGATTTTGACTTCGCCCGCTTTCCTCAGAAAATCGGGATCTGCAAATTGTGACTTAGGCATAACTTATATCTGTTTTAATTATTTTACTGAGAAAACGCTCTCCTTGATGATTTCGCTCACCGTGGGGTGCGGGTAAATGATTTGTTTGAGTTCCTCTACCGTCATCTCCATCTCGATGGCAAGGCAGCAGCCGTACAGCATCTCGCTGGAGGGGTTGCCCATCATATGGACGCCGATGATCTCGCCGTGTTTTGCACCGACCAGTATCTTGCAGAAGCCCTCGCCTCCCTCGTTTTCGGCCACGAAACGGCCTGCATAAGCCATAGGGAGATTGACAATCTTGAAGTCCTTGCCGGCAGCCTTGGCCTGAGCCTCAGTGAGACCCACGCTGGCAACCTCGGGATTGGTGTAGACCACGCTGGGGATGGCATCGCCGCGGAAGTGATCGTTGCCGCCGGTGAGGTTGTTCACCACGATTTCGCCCTGACGGTTGGCCACGTGCGCCAGCATAGGATAGCCGGCTACGCAGTCACCTGCAGCGAATACGTTGGGCACGTTGGTACGCATCCTGTCGTCGACCTTGATGCCGCGCTCCGCCTCCACGCCGATATTCTCCAGGCCTATGCCACGTATGTTGCTGCGACGGCCCACAGAAACCAGTATCTTGTCGCCGGCAACCTTGTTGACCTTGCCGTCGGGTGTCTCATAGACAACCTTGTTGCCCTCGATTGCAGTAACCTTGCAGCCCAGGCAGAACTCGATGCCGCGCTTTGCATATATCTTCTGCAGGGAAGAACTGATCTCGTCGTCCAGGGGGCCGAGAATCTTGGGGAGCATCTCCACCACGGTAACCTTGGTGCCGATGGTATTGAAGAAAGCTGCGAACTCCATACCTATGACGCCGCCGCCAATCACTACCAACTCCTTGGGCTGCTCTTTGAGCGCAAGGATCTCGCGGTTGGTCACAATCACGTCGCCGGCCTCTTTCAGACCCGGAATCGGAGGCACGGCAGCCTCGCTGCCGGTGCATATAAGCAGATTCTTGGCCAGATATTTCTCACCGCCGCAGGCGATGGTGATGCCCTCGGCGCCGCGGCTTTCAATTACCGCCTCACCTTTGACGACAGTCACCTTGTTGCCCTTCATGGCAGCGCCTACGCCGCCCACCAGCTTGCGGACCACCTTGTTCTTGCGGTCCATAACCTTTGCAAAGTCGCAGGTTACATTCTCTGCGCTTACGCCGTACTTGTCGCCGTGAGCCGCATAGTTGTAAACCTTGGCACTGTAGAGAAGGGTCTTGGTGGGAATGCAACCCTCGTTGAGGCACACGCCGCCAAGTTCACGTTTCTCGAAAAGTGTCACGGCAAGGCCCTTTGCCCCTGCCCTTTCTGCTGCGACATAGCCCGCAGGGCCGCCGCCGATAATAGCAAGATCAATCATATCGTTAATAATTTAGAATTCTGTTATTCAAACACTACCTCGAGGGTTTCCAGCTCGGTTGCAATCTGCTTCAGGAATCTCGTGGCCTCGCCGCCGTCTATGCTGCGGTGGTCGTATGTGAGACTGAGGCCGATATGAGGCACGAAAGCATAGACTCCGCCACCCAGGTCCTTGGGACGCGGAACGATGGTGTTGACGCCCAGGATAGCGCTCTGCGGCAGGTTGATGATGGGGGTAAACACCTCGACACCATAGTTGCCCAGATTGGAAACTGTGAAAGTGGCAGCCTCGGGGCTCAGGATATCGGGATTGATGCTGCCCTTCTTGCAGGCGTCGGCAACTTGCTTGAGCTGACGTGAAAGGCCTACGATAGAAAGGTCGTCGGCATTCTTGACGCAAGGCACCATAAGGCCGCGCTCGGTGTCCACCGCCAGGCCCAGGTGAACCTTGTTGAAATATTTGATGCTGTCGCCCAGGAAGTGGGTATTCACATTCGGGAACTTTTTCAGGGCACGGATAACTGCCAGGCAGATGAAGTCGTTCAGGGTGATGTTCACATCCAGCTTGCCCTCTTCCAGCAGTTTCTTGGCCTGCTTGCGCAGAGCCTGGATACGGCGTGCATCGGCACTCAGGTGGTGTGTCAGCTGTGCGGAATTCTGCAGGCTTGCATACATACTCTTGGCAATCACCTTGCGGATGTTGCTGAGCTTGCGGACCTCAAAGTCGTCGCCGCTTTCCAGCACATCCTTGCCCTTGGCTGCAGGAGCGGCTGCTGCGGGAGCTGCCGCCTTGCCCAGGTCACAGGCACGGGCCATTCCGGCCAGGCCGCTGCCGGTTGCGGGAGCGGTGGCGCCGGTCTCTGCTGCAACCTTGGCTGCCAGGGGAGTCTGACGGGCCCCGGATGCGGCAGCGGCCTCGATGTCACGCTCAATGATGCGTCCTTCGGGGCCTGTTGCGGTTACATATGCAAGATTGATATTGAGTTTCTCTGCCAGGGCCTTCGCACGGGGGCTGATGGCTCGCTTGCCTTCTACAGCCACTGCCGGAGCACTTTCGTGAACCGTGATCTCGGGAGCCTTGACGGCCTCTGCCTTAACTTCGGGAGCCGCTGCCGCGGGTGCCTCGGCCGCAGGTGCGCCCTTGAGGAACTCGTCTATGTTTTCGCCCGGCTCTCCTATCACCATCACATTCTCCAGCACCGGTATCTCATCGCCTTCGTTGTACAACACCGCAAGCACCGTACCCTCTACCTTGGATTCCTCTTCAAAGGAAGCCTTGTCTGTCTCGTAAGCGAACAGTATGTCGCCCACTGCCACTTTGTCACCTTTGTTCTTTCTAAACTCTGTAAGGATGCAACTTTCTACGGATTGCCCCTGCTTGGGCATAATTACAACAGAAGCCATAATTTGATATCTAAGGATTTATTGTTAAATTATCGCACAAAGTTAGAAAAATATCGCGGAGGTGTATCGAAACCCCGCGAAATATTTTAATTTTGTAACGACGTAAATCGGTAAACTAAACAGATATGACAATCAACAGACGTTCTTTCATCAAAGCATCTGCGGCGGGAGCCCTGATGCTATCTGCGGGCGGACTGCAAACCGCCTGTTCGGCAGCCGGGGCAGCAAGGGGCAGGCAGGCGGCAGAAGCCGACAAATTCCATCTAGGCGCTGCCGGATATACCTTTGTCAAGTTTGACCTCGACACCACCCTCAAGACACTTCGGCGGGCCGATGTCCACTACCTGTGCATCAAGGACTTCCACCTTCCTCTGAATGCCACTGACGAGCAGATCGCAGCTTTCCACGCAAAATGCGCCTCGTACGGCGTAACCGGCTACGGCGTAGGTCCCATATATATGGCAAATGAAGCCGAAGCCGACCGTGCGTTCGCCTACGCCCGCAGGGTAGGCGTCAAGATCCTTGTCGGAGTTCCAAGCTACGAACTCCTCCCCTATGTCAATAAAAAACTTGAGCAATATCCCGAAATCAAACTGGCCATCCACCTGCACGGTCCCGACATAGACATCTACCAGACCGCCAGCGTCATCTGGGACAAGGTCAAGGACTACAATCCCCGTATGGGAATGTGCCTGGACATCGGCCACGACCTGCGCGGCGGAGCCGACCCCGTAGAAGACCTCAGGAAATACCACACCCGTGTCTTCGATATGCACTTCAAGGATGAGTCCGAAGCCTCCAAGGCGGGCTGGTGCGTAGAGATCGGCCGCGGCAAGATAGACTTCCCCGCCCTTGTCAGAATGATGCGCAAGGTAGGCTACGAAGGCGTATGCTCCCTGGAATACGAGAAGGATATGGACGATCCGTTTATGGGCATCGCAGAGTCCTACGGCTACCTCAAGGCCGTCTGCAATATGGCATAGATTTGCTTATCGGCGGTAATCTGCCGTCTGT
>CACYEB010000087.1 GCA_902773305.1 uncultured Bacteroidia bacterium | reverse complement strand
TTTTTTGTGATTTCACCTGTGGTGGCACTAATAGCGGCTTTTTCTTATCTTTGCGGTGGGTCGGCGGCCGTCTATGCGACGCACCGCGTCCCCTTCAGAATTCAGAGAAATGAGTCCGGTATTCGTAGCATTGATGATTCCGTTCCTGGGCACGGCGCTGGGATCGGCTTTCGTTTTCTTTATGAAGCGGGATATGCCGCAGCTTATGCAAAAGGTTTTGCTCGGCTTTGCATCCGGCGTGATGGTGGCGGCGTCTGTTTGGTCGCTGATAATCCCGGCAATAGATATGGGCTCCGGTACATCGGCAATCATCCTGCCCTCGATAGGATTGCTGGCTGGTTTTGCATTCTTGCTGCTGATAGACTATATCACTCCGCACATCCATCCATCCGGCGAATCGGAGGGCCCCCGTAGCCGGCTTTCCCGCACCGCAAAACTTGCCCTTGCCGTCACCATCCACAACTTCCCCGAGGGTATGGCCGTGGGAGTGGCGATTGCTGGTGCGCTCACCGCCGATTTCAATATGGCCGGCGCCCTTGCCCTGGCCATAGGTATCGCCATTCAGAATATACCGGAGGGGGCCATCATCTCAATGCCCCTGCGCGCTGCCGGAAACACCCGCCTCAAGGCCTTCGGAATCGGTGCGCTCAGCGGAATAGTAGAGCCTGCCGGCGGTGCGCTGGTGCTGCTTCTGGCTACCTCCATTCTTGGCATAATGCCCTTTATGCTGACGTTTGCGGCCGGAGCCATGCTCTATGTGGTTGTGGAGGAACTCGTTCCCGAATATTCGGCGGGTGAGCACTCTAACGTCGGTACCATCGGTTTCGCTCTCGGCTTTGTACTGATGATGGTGCTGGACGTTGTTCTTGGTTAAGGAGCCTATAGTATCAGCCGTCCCCTTTTGATGGTGCTTTCCTGAAGTTCCGGTGGTATTATCTGCCTGACGGCGTCCACCACGGCATTCATCTTTGCTTCGTGGATAAAATCTGTCCGCACCACCAGTGAGATGGTCCTCCCTGGCACAGGGTCTACTATGGGACGCAAGCATTTCTGCTGGCTGTATAAGATGAAGCCGGAATGAGTCTCCGGGATGACGGTGATGCCGCCGTTGTCGTTTACGACCTGGATCAGTATACCCACGCGGCCACCCTCGAAGAATCTGTCGTATGACATTCCGCCGCCCTTCAGGTCATCCGGACCCAATAGACGCAACCCGTCACGGATAATCCACACAGGCTGGTTTTCAAGGGCCAGGCTACTTATGCTTTCCTGTGCGTATGCGGGGTTGTCTGGGGACACATAGGCAAGGAACCTCTCGTGGTAGAGGGGTATTTCCATCAGGCCTGTCTCGTGGAGCGGGCCCGGCACGATTCCCATATCCACCTCAGCCTTGCGCAGTTTATCCAGGATTGTGTCGGTAAGCATCTCTTCTGTCTGAAGGGAAATGGAGGGAAACATTTTCCCGATGTATTTGAATAAACCGGGTATTAGCACCGGCGCCACCGTGGAGATAAGGGCTATTTTAAGCGGACCGGAAAGCATCTCTTTCTCCGAGCGTGTTATCTCGGCAATCTGTTCGACATTGTACAGGACCACCTTCGCCTGGTCGATGACCTTCCGCCCGACTGCCGTCGGCTCTACCGGGTGCTTGTCGCGGTCAAAGAGCCGTACATCAAGTTCTTCTTCTATTTTTTTTACCATCAGACTCAGTGTGGATTGGGTGAGGGAGCAGGCATCGGCGGCTTTCCCGAAGTGGCGGTAATTGTCTATGGCAACGATATATCGGAGTTGTTGAAGAGTCATACACTTTCCTTGATTGATTTTTTCAATGCAAATATAGAAATAATCGTATTGATAAATGATATGTGCGGAAATATCTTTGTCAAGTCAAACCGAATGCTATGAATTGGAGAGTCATCATCTGGTATATAGGCGTTTCGCTGCTGTTCGTAGCATCGCTTATGATCGTTTCAAGTATTATCGCCTTTTGCTCACCCGGAGATGACAGCGGCATCCCGCTGATGCTTGCAGCTTCACTCACCGGGTCGGCCGGTGTTTTTCCGCTCATATTCATAAGCAAGGGCCAGCGCAAGTTGACTTTCAGGGAAGGTAACTCCATTGTCGTGGGAGCCTGGCTTTTGGCGTGTCTCTTCGGGATGCTTCCCTATGTATTCTATGGCGGCGAGTTTACGCCTGTAAATGCAATTTTCGAGAGCATTTCTGGTTTTACTACCACGGGGGCCTCTATCCTGAACGATATCGAAGCGCTTCCAAGAGGACTTCAGTTCTGGCGCATATCTACGGCCTGGGTGGGAGGTGTCGGAATAGTCACACTGTTCTCTATGATGACCACGGGTTCAGATAAGATGACACTCTCCAAGGCAGAAATATCAAGCATAGCCCAGGCTCCATTCGTGGGTGAGAAAAGCGGCAGCTTTGCCAACCATATGCTTGCCACCTACGTGTCACTGACGCTGGTGTCGATGCTGTCCCTGAAACTGTCCGGGTTGGGTTGGTTCGATGCAGCCGCTCATGCGATGTCGGCCAGCAGTACCTGCGGATTCTCGTCGCGCAACACCAGTATCGCCTTTTTCTCTAATCCGGCCGCCGAGATAATACTGACGGTTACGATGCTCGCCGCCGGCATCCACTTTGGAATACTTTTCCTTGCATTTCTCAAAGGGAGACCAAGATATATCTGGAAATCGGAAATCATCAAGGTGTTCCTGTCGCTGGTCGCTCTCGCAATTGCCGTGGTTACGGCAGACCTTATGTTCAACGGCGGCTACGCCTCTTTCTGGACCGCACTCAGGGATGCTTCTTTCCAAGTCGTTTCCATATCCACTACGACGGGATTCGCAACGCAGGACACCACTCTTTGGCCACCGCTCAGTATGGCAATCCTGATCATCTGCTCGCTCATCTGCGGCTGCTCCGGCTCCACTTCGGGCGGAATAAAGATAGACAGGGCTATCCTTGCCGCAAAAGGGATCCACCGGAAAGTAAAACTCACCGTTGCCCCGAACTCGGTTTACTGTGTCAGGGTAGACGGCAAAGTCAGAAATGAAGAGCAGATAAGCGATGCTTATGGCTATATCTTCTGCTATCTGCTCATCGTGGTAATCTTTGCGGCTTTCAATATCGCGCTCGGGCTGGATTTTACCACCGGAGTTACGGCATCTGTGGCTTGCATCGGCAATGTGGGGCCCGGCTTCGGGGATGTGGGCTCTATGTCAAACTATGCTGCATTCCCATCTTTGCTGAAGATATCGGGAATGACAGAAATGCTGATCGGCCGTCTGGAGATATTCCCCGTGCTGTATCTGTTCCGCTCAATCAGAAGCAGATAGCGGGCTCTCCCTCGGGCAAGTCAAATCTCAATCTTCACTACAACTTTCTTGACGGGAGCGGGGCGGCTGACACATATCTGGGGCATATGCCCGTCCTGCGGAAAGTAAATGGCAAAGAAGCCTTCACCTATTACCGCCTCCTGCGGTGCGGCGGCAGCGGTGTAAAATGCAGCATCACAGCCGGGATCGTATGCCTTGGTCTCCGTGAGGCGGCAAAGGGGGAGGCTGCAGACCTTCTCTTCGCCTTTCAAGAGGAATTGAATGTCAATGAAGCGTTTGTGAGCCTCGTAGCCGTAGGGGTTCTCTGCCATCGTTTCGTATTCCGAGACGATGGCCCTGACCTTCGGGCTCAGCTGGTGGACTCCGCAGGCGATGTCGGCGCCGGCTTGTTTAAGAAATTTCAGCCCTTCATAGATGTCGCCCGAAAGACCCTTGTAGGTCTCGATATGGTCTAATGAATCGTAAATCATAGTATTCTCAATTATTTGAAATCGTACAGGTTGAGGCCGGTCTCGGGGTCAAACTTACGTCCGATTCCCTCCAGGCCATAGTCTTCTATAAATAGTTCGCAGGCACCGTTTACACGGGCGGTGAGCAGATGGCCGCCGATGCAGGTGTAGTCGCGGCGGCTGGCCGTGACGTGCAGATGAAGGTACGGCTCATCGTCCTTGCGCGATATGTTACCCGTCAGGCAGGTGATTTCCATCTGTTCGTCAAAAGTCTTGTCGACATATTGTTTCGTGGCGGGGTCCAGGAAGCGGAAAGTTGCCTGTGATATGGCTGCGATGCCGCCCACAATGCCGCTGCGGATGTCCATCTGGCGGCAGAATGCCGCCAGCGCCTCGCTTATCTCCTCGTGGTTGTTAACACTGAGAATAAATCTTTTGTCTGAAGTCTCTTTGTAGTTGTACATATAGTCATTATTTCTCAACAAAGATAATAAAAAGTTTATGCGCCGCAGGGGTTTTAGGGGGCAGAGCAAGACGGAGCCGACACCTCAAGCCCTTCCCTGAGGGAAGGGTTGGGATGGGGTCATATATAGGCCAGAGGCCCGTGAAGGCCACGAAAAAAGCCAGTCACGCGACTGGCCGGCGCTTCGCGCCGTAGGGGTTTAGGGGGCAGCGCCCCCTGGTATATAAGGCCTTTAAAGGCCAAAAAAGGTGGCCTGATGGCCACCTTTTTTGAGCCTTTCACGGGACTCGAACCCGCGACCTGCTCATTACGAATGAGCTGCTCTACCGACTGAGCTAAAAAGGCTTTAGAGGGTGC
>CACYEB010000086.1 GCA_902773305.1 uncultured Bacteroidia bacterium | reverse complement strand
GGGCTCGAGTATCATAGCTTAAAAGATAAAGGTGTCGCTGATGGCCCTGTTGTTATATACCTTGGTAATGATGTCGGCGAAAATATTGGCCACTGAGAGAACCTTGAACTTGGAGGTGTCGTCACCTTCTTTCGGCCTCAGGGGAATGGTATCGGAGACAATGAATTCCTCTATCGCAGAGGCGCTGATGCGCTCGTATGCCTGGCCGCTGAGCACGGGATGGGTGCATACGGCGCGTACGCTGAGGGCGCCCTTCTCCTTGAGCATATCGGCGCACTTGGTGATAGTGCCGGCGGTATCGACCATATCATCGACTATTACGACATTGCGCCCCTCGACCTCGCCGATGGCGGTCATCGAACCCACCACGTTCGGCTTCTCACGCGATTTGTGGCAGATGATCATAGGCACGCCCAGGATGCGTGAATAGGCGTTGGCACGCTTGGCACCGCCCATATCGGGAGAAGCGATGGAGAGATTCTCCAGCTTGAGGTCGCGCAGGTACGGGAGGAAGATGGAACTTGCGTATATGTGGTCTACCGGAACGTCGAAGAAGCCCTGAATCTGGTCGGCGTGCAAATCGCAGGTCATCACGCGGTTGCAACCGGCAGCTACCAGCAGGTTGGCCACAAGCTTGGCGCCGATGCTCACGCGTGGACGGTCTTTGCGGTCCTGGCGTGCCCAGCCGAAGTAGGGGATGACGGCAATCACCTTGTGGGCCGATGCCCTGCGGGCGGCATCTATCATCAGCAACAATTCAAAGATATTCTCTGTCGGCGGGAAGGTGGACTGCACGATGAACACCGTGGCTCCGCGGACGCTCTCGTCGAATGCGGGCTGAAACTCACCGTCACTGAAAGTGGTTACCTTGGCATTGCCGAGCTCCACTCCGAGGTTGAGGGCGATTTTTTCTGCAAGATACCTGCTGCTGCGGCAGGAGAAAATCTTTAGCTTGTGGTCGTATTCCATAGTGAGGTATATTATTGTTTATTATCCATTTCGTCCAGATTGCGCAGAACGCTCTCAATATAGTCCAGAACGGCTTCCTTGCCATATCCGCTCTTGCTGCTGGTGGCCAGGATAGGGGGCAGCGGCTCCCAGTATTCGCCTATCTCCGCCTTGACCTTTTCCATCCTGGCTGCCAGGGCGTTGGTTCCCAGCTTGTCGCTTTTGGTCAGCAGAATCGCAAAAGGGACGCCCCTCTCGCCCAGGGAAACCAGGAAATCCAGGTCTATCTTGAGCAGGTCGTGACGGCTGTCCAGAAGCACGAACAGCACTACCAGGGAGGCGCTGTGGTCGATGTAGTCGTTTATCATCCCGGCGAGTTTCTCGCGACGCTCTTTGGATAGTTTGGCATAGCCGTATCCGGGCAGGTCCACTATATACCAGCTGTCGTTGATTATAAAGTGGTTAATGCACTGGGTTTTGCCGGGAGTGGAAGAGGTGTGGGCGAGGGATGCATTGCCGGTCAGGCAGTTTATCAGGGACGATTTGCCCACATTGGACCGTCCGATGAAGGCGAATTCCCTCAGGGCGGGCAACGCTTTGCCGGCAGTGGATACCGAACTCGAGACATATGCCGCTTTTGTGATTCTCATCAAGACAAAAATACAACAAATTTGATTATGAGTGTGTGTTGAAAATAATTTTTGTTACCTTTATTTGGTGCATTTTTTATGGAAGGAAACATATATACTCTGTATGGGCTGCTGGAGCGTGTCAGGGAGGCTGTAGAAGAGTCTTTTCCCCTTACTGTCTGGGTCAGGGCCGAAATCGGCAAGATGAGCCTGAACCGCAGCGGACACTGTTACCTTGAACTGATCGAGAAGAATGCCCTTACCGGGGCGCTGACGGCACAGTCAAGAGCCATAATATGGAGTAACCGCTACCGCAGCATCGCCACCAGGTTCGCCCAGGAGAGCGGGCGGCCGCTGGAAGAGGGACAGCAGATTCTGGCACTGGTGGGCGTCCAGTTCTCGGAGCAGTATGGAATATCGCTTATCATCAACGATATAGATGCATCGTTCACCGCCGGCGAAGCGTTTTTGCGGCGGCAACAGATTATCGGCCGCCTGACGGAAGAAGGGATGATGGAACTCAATTCCCGGCAGCAGCTGGCCGAACTGCCCAGGCGGCTTGCGGTGATTTCTTCCCAGACGGCGGCCGGTTACGGTGACTTTATGGAGCACCTTCACGGTAACCCCTACGGTTTTAAATTCATCACCGAACTGTTCCCGGCTCCGATGCAGGGAAACGAGGCCCCTGACGGGATTGTAGCGGCGCTCGACGCCATAGCCGCCCGCTCTGCTGAGTTCGATGCAGTGCTGATCCTGCGCGGCGGAGGCTCCTCCACCGACCTGGATTGCTTTGACGATTATGACCTGGCGGTCAATATAGCGCAGTTCCCGCTTCCGGTACTGACTGCGATAGGGCACGAGAGGGATACGCACGTGGCTGATATGGTGGCGTTTGAACATCTCAAGACACCAACCGCCCTGGCCGATTATTTCGTGGATATAATTTCAGGGCAGGCTTATATCCTGCAGACACTCTCCGGCAGGCTTTCGCTGGCTGTTCGCACCAAGGCTGCGGCTGGCCGCACCCGACTCGAATCGGCGGTGATGCGGCTGCGCGGCGCCATCACTTCCAAGATGGCCCTCCAGCGGCAGAAGATAGAACTTCTGGAGTACAGGGTCGGCTCACTCAATCCCGCCGCTATCCTGGCCAAAGGTTTCACCCTCACCCTCAAGGATGGGCACAGGGTCACATCCAAAGAGCAGATGGCCGCGGGAGATATAGTTACCATTGTCACCTCAGACGGCAGCGCAAAAGGAAAAATATTATAGCTATGGCAGATAAAATGACATATAAAGAAGCGCTTGAAAAGCTGGAAAGGCTTGTCGAGACTATCGAGAATCCGGATCACCCGCTGGACAAGATACAGGCAGAAGTGGCCGAGGCGATGAAACTGGTGGACTACTGCAAGCGGTGCCTCGACTCCACCGAACAGGAACTTATTGACATCATAGACAAGAAATAAGCTTATGAATATGCTGTATGACAACGACCCCTGGCTGAATCCGTACAAGGCCGCCATAGAGGCACGCAAGCAGCGCATCCTTGCGGCCCGCGACACCGTGTGCGCCGCTGCCGGGAAACTCTATGACGCGGCAAACAACCACCTCTTTTATGCCCTGCACAGGGAAGAGGGGTGCTGGGTTTTCCGCGAGTGGGCGCCGAATGCTTCGGCGATATACCTGACGGGCGATTTCAACGGCTGGAAAAAGAGTCCTGAGTATGCCCTTAGGGATGTCGGGGGCGGGAACTGGGAGATCAGGGTACCTGAAGACAAGATAGCTCACGGCAGTCTCTACAAATGGTTGGTGGAATGGCCCGGGGGCAGCGGGGAACGCATCCCGGCCTATGCCACCCGGTGCGTGCAGGACGTGGAAACCAAGGTATATTCGGCTCAGGTATGGGCTCCCGAAAAGCCATACAAGTGGCGTCACGATTCCCCCGTCAGGATTTCCAATCCCCTTATCTACGAGGCTCATATAGGTATGAGTTCGGAAGAGGAAGGGGTGGCAGGTTTCAATTATTTCAGGGAAAACGTGCTCCCCCGCATCGCCGACCTTGGTTACAATACCATTCAGATAATGGCGCTTCAGGAGCATCCTTACTACGGTTCGTTCGGTTATCAGGTCTCCAACTTCTTCGCTCTCTCGAGCCGTTACGGCACTCCCGAGGAGTTCAAGCGTCTGGTAGATGATGCCCACGGCCGCGGCATCGCCGTAATTATGGACATCGTACATTCCCACGCGGTCAAAAACGAGCTGGAGGGGCTCAGCCGGCTGGACGGTTCCTACACGACTTATTTCCACGAAGGGGCGCGGGGCAATCACCCCGCCTGGGACTCCCGCTGCTTTGACTACGGCAAAGAGGAGACCGTCTTTTTCCTGCTCTCCAATTGCAAGTACTGGATGGAAGAGTTTCATCTGGACGGTTTCCGTTTCGACGGAGTCACCAGTATGCTCTACCTGGACCACGGCCTGGGGCGTGATTTCTCTTCTTATGCGCAGTATTTCGGCGACGGGGTGGACGAGGATGCAGTAACTTACCTGGCGCTTGCCAATATGCTGATAAAGGAGATAAAACCCTTCAGCATCACCATAGCGGAGGATATGAGCGGAATGGCCGGGCTTGCCGCTCCGGTCGCTTCGGGCGGTGTGGGGTTCGATTTCCGTATGAGTATGGGAGTGCCCGATATGTGGATCAAGATAATCAAGGAGCAGGACGACCACGACTGGAATATGCATTCCCTCTGGTACGAGCTCACCAACAAGCGTGCCGACGAGAAAACCGTGAGCTATGCCGAGTGCCACGACCAGGCGCTGGTGGGCGACAAGACCATAATCTTCCGTCTGATAGACAAGGAGATGTACTATTCGATGGACAAGGCCTCGCAAAGCCAGATCGTGGACAGGGGCCTGGCTTTGCACAAGATGATAAGGCTTGTGACCCTGGCCACCGCCGGTGACGGCTACCTCAATTTTATGGGAAACGAGTTCGGCCACCCCGAATGGATAGATTTTCCCCGAGAGGGGAACGGATGGTCGTATGCCCACGCCCGCAGGATATGGAGCATCAGCGACCGGGACGATTTGCATTACAAGGCGCTCCGCGAGTTTGACAGGGATATGATCCACCTGTTTGCAGAAGAGAACCTGCTGGCAAAAGGCCATTACTGCTGGTGCGCAGACGACTATTCCAAGGTGCTCGCATTCACCCGCGGCGATTATCTTTTCGTATTCAACTTCAATCCCGAGCACTCCTTTGCCGACTACGCCTTCGCGGCTCCGGAAGGAAGCTGGAAAGTGGTTATGGATAGCGATGATGCTAAATACGACGGTTTCAGCCGCAACGACGACACCGTGGTCCATTCAACCCTGACAAACAGAAAGGGAGACCAGTTGCTGCAACTGTATCTCCCTTCCAGAACCGTTCTGGTGCTTAAGAAACTGTCTTAAAGGTTCCTCTGAAGTATCTTCTCTATCTCGGCCGGGTCATAGACATCCTTGGCCAGGATGTCGCTTTCGCGGCTGATGATGAACATCGTGGGTATCGAGTTGAGGTTGTATGCCGCCACGGAGGGGGAGGCGATGCCAAGCCCGTCGTTGACACATATCCACGGAAGGTTCTGGTTGCGGACGATGGTTGCCCACTGGGTCTTGTCATCGACGCAGACCTGGTAGATCTCAAAGCCACGGTCGTGATATTTTTCATATATGGGAACCAGTTCCTGGTTGAAGATCTTGTGCTCATCCTGAGCCGCACTCCAGAATGAGAGCAGGATTACCTTGCCTTTGAATTCGGAGAGGGCGTGTTCCCGGCCGTAGACGTCGTTCATCTTGATTTCGGGTACGCCGACAGGAGCCTCGGAGAGCAACTTCGTAAGTTTATCCTGATTGTCACGCGATTCGATGGCCTTGGTCACTGCGGTGACATACTCGCTGTTTGGATAAACCGTCTTGAGCGAGTCGCGGATAACCTTGAAGATATATACATCGGTCGGTTCCTGGAAAGTATAGAGCCGGTCGTTGAATTTCTGGAACAATGCGGCGGCGGAGGTGATGGAGCAAGGATTCTCCATTATCTGGCGAAGCAGGGCGCGCTTGTGGTTTATGTACACCCTGCTCAGTTGTACGCCTTCGTCTTCCGGCGATTCTGCCAGTATCCGCTCTATTTCGGCGACACTTTCCGCCAGGCGGGAGTCCATAAGGGCCAGCAGGCGGGAATCTTCGCTCCCGTCCACCTTGTATTTGCCAAGGGTGTCGGCGTCCACTAAAATGCGGTCGCCGTTTGATGCTACCAGTCCGGCAATCTTGGTGCCGCCTCGGTAGAAATAGTAGAATGCAGGGTTGACATCGTCGGCAAGGGATATCTTATAGTGCAGGTGCCCGTTCCGGTCGGTGGCGAGACTGTCCACGAGGCTGAGCTTGTTGATGTCCAGCCTGTACAGCTGTACATCGGTCCCGGGGGCATCTTTCAGGTTCAGGTCAACAACGGCGGAGGGCCGGTTGCAGGATACCGCTATCAGCAGGGCGGCCAGGACGATGAGTGTCTTCTTCATAGCCGGCCTATTCTATATTTGCGGCAATTGCCTCTGCAATCTCTTTGAAACGCTCCGGCGAAAGCTGCTTCTTCTCTTTTGTGAAGTCAAGGTCACGTTCGCTCTGAAGGGGGACCAGGTGGATATGGGTGTGGGGGACCTCCATTCCAAGCACTGCAACCCCGATCCGCTTGCAGGGAATCGCCTTTTTCAGGGCAACTGCCACTTTCTTGGCAAATGCGGTCAGGCCCAGATAGGTGTCGTCGTCAAGATCGAAAATATAGTCGACCTCTTTTTTGGGAATCACCAGAGTGTGGCCTTCGGCCAGGGGGTTGATGTCCAGGAATGCATAGTAGTTCTCGTCTTCTGCAACCTTCCAGGAGGGAATCTCTCCTGCCGCTATCTTTGAAAAAATCGTTGCCATAATCAGATGGATATATCAATGATTTCAAACTTGATGAGGCCGGAGGGGACCTGGACGTCCACTACTTCGCCCTTTTTGTGGCCCAGAAGGGCCTTGGCGATGGGGGTGCCCACCGCAAGCTTGCCCTCGCGGAAATTGGCCTCGCTCTCTCCGACTATCGTATATTCCATCACCGCACCGTTGGCGGTGTTTTTGATCTTGACCTTGTTGAGCATCTGCACGGTCTCGGTGTCCAGCTTGCTTTCGTCAATGACGCGCGCGGTGGCCAGGGTATCCTGCAGTTTGCTTATCTTGAGCTCCAGAAGGCCCTGTGCTTCACGGGCTGCGTCATATTCTGCATTCTCGCTCAGATCGCCCTTGTCACGTGCCTCGGCAATCGCCTTGGATATGACCGGACGCTGCGCGATAGCCTCTGCCAACTGCTGTTTAAGGTCGTCCAGACCTTTCTGGGTCAAATAGTGAATCTCTGCCATTTCTTCTTAAAAAACTGATAAAAAATTAAAGAATCCCCTATTGATGGGGACCCTTTTGCAATAATCCGATACAAATATAGTAATTTTTTGGAATAACAGCGCTAATATTTTTCGTAGCCGGGTTTCATGATTTCGGAGTAGATAATCATCTTCTCCGGATCGAAATCGGTACCGGTACCGCTCTTCTGGGGGTCGACATTCTCCTTGGAGCCCGCGGATGCGGCTTTTACCGGGGACTCATCCTGAATGTTTTCAAGGCTCCCTTCGGCTGCCACTTTCCGTTTGCGTTTGATCTCCGGTCCGGTGGTGTCGTATCGCACTTGCGGCCAGGACGGGCGTGGCTGCCCCTGCATCTTTCCGGTAGGGGAGGAACTTTGTTCCAGCATCTTTTTCCTGGCTTTGCGGACCGATGCGGCTATGCCGATCAGAAGCATCGCTACCCAAACTATGACTACTATTACAGCTGTACTGTCCATATCTTGACGGGTGATATTAAATGCCGAAGTACCGGCGGGTTTGCTGAACGTCGTATTCCAGTTGCGATTTGAGCAGGTCGAGCGAGGCGAATTTCTGTTCAGACCGCAGTTTCGTACAATAGTCGAAGCGGATGTCAAGACCGTAAATCTCCTCTGTGAAATCTATGATGTGAGTCTCAATGACCAGGGAGCGGTCGTCGCTTATGGTTGGTCTCACTCCGATGTTGCAGACACCGTAGTAGCTGCCTCCCTCTACATAGACCTTGACGGCGTATACACCCCGCTCCGGAATCACCTTGAGGGGCTCGTAAAGCTGCATATTGGCCGTCGGGAAATTGATGCGGCGGCCGATGCCGTTGCCGCTCACTACCACTCCCCGCAGGCTGTATTCGTAGCCCAGCAGTTTATTCGCCCTCTCTATCCCTCCGGTGGCTACCAGATTCCGGATGTATGTAGAACTGATGGTGTTGTACTGGTCGGAGACGCTGCCAGCCTTGATGGTCTCAAGATTCAGCGACGCAGCGACAGCGGCGATGTCGGTAGAGAACTGCGGATTGCCCAGATGGTGGTCGTAGCCCACTATCATAGCTGATGATCCCAACTCTCCGATGATGTACTGCCTTAAGAATTGTTCGCAGCTGGTGCGGCTCAGTTCCTTTGTGAAGTCGAGCACGTGCACCTGGTCTACCCCGCACGCTTTAAGCAACTCTTTCTTCTCGTCCAGAGAGTTGAGCAGCCGCAGTTCGCGTGCATCCTGGCGCAGGACATTGCGGGGGTGCGGCCAGAAAGTGACCACGGCACTCTCTGCCCCGCGTTCTGCTGCGGTGCGGCAGAGGGTGTCAATCACCTTGCGGTGGCCGGTGTGCACCCCGTCAAAGAATCCTGTGGTTGAGATTACAGCCATCTTACAAGTTCAAAGTCTTGCCTGTGAGCCATATCGGGACTCTTTGCAAACATTCTGGTAGCAAACTGGTAGGTGCCCACCTTGGCGGGAGTCAGGTTGGTGCGGTATGTCGCCACGCAGTCCTCAAAGCTGACGACTTCGAACTGATGAACTTCGCTGATGTGGTCCTTGCCCTTGCTGTCCTGTTGTGTGATGACGCATTCGATGCCGATTTCGTCGGGAGTCAGGCCTGCCAGGAATACTTCAACCTCCCAGTAGTGATTCTCGCCAAGATTGTAGCGGACGGCACCGTCGCCGAGTGTGTCGAAGCGGCGGATCTGGATGTCCGGCCAGGCGCGGTACATACGCTTCTTCCAGCGGGCAATCTCGCGGGCCTTGAGGAAGTCCTTGTCCGTCATCTTTTTGAAACGCTTTGACTGAGGTATGTAGTAGCGGTTCAGATAGTCCTCCATCATACGGTTGGTGGTAAAGTCGCAGGCAACCTTGGCAATGGTATTCTTGATAAACTTGATCCACTCCGGAGAATAATCCTTGTCCCAGTCCTTGTTATAGAAGACGGGGGTTATTTCATTCTGGATAATGTTGTATATCATTGCGCTGTCCAGATCGTCCTGATATTCCTGCTTTTCGTAGGTGCGCTCCATAGGCAGCGCCCAGCCGGCGCCCTCCTTGTAGCCCTCTACCCACCATCCGTCAAGCACGGAGAAGTGCATTACACCGTTCATCACAGCCTTTTCGCCGCTGGTGCCGGAGGCCTCCTGCAGGCGGGTCGGATTGTTCATCCATATATCTACGCCCTGCACCAGCATCTTGGCCAGGGTGATGTCATAGTTGGGAACAAACACCACCTTGCCGATGAATTCGGGCATTTTGGATATCTCTACGATGCGTTTGATAAGATCGCTGCCGGCCTTGTCGGCGGGATGTGCCTTTCCTGCAAACAGGAACTGGACGGGCCTTTCGGGATTGTTGACAATCTTGGACAGGCGGCCGAGGTCCTTGAACAGCAGGAATGCGCGCTTGTAAGTTGCAAAGCGGCGGGCGAAGCCGATGGTGAGCACGTCGCTGCGCAGGGTTGATTTGATCTTGACAATCTGGCTGGGAGAATAGTGGGCAGTGGACTTGGTGTCTGACAGGATTCTCTTCACATTGTCTATAAGGCGCTTGCGCAATATGTTCCGGACGTTCCAGATTTCCTTGTCAGAAACCTTGTAGATATTGCTGAAGCAAGATTTGTCGTAGTGGTGGGTGAAGAATTCCTTCCCGAATACCGTAGCGTGGATAGCCTTCCACTCGGGGGCGGTCCAGGTAGGATAGTGGACACCGTTGGTGACATAACCCACATTGACCTCTTCGGGCAGGTAACCCGGCCACATCCCGGCCAGAATGTCCTGGCTCACTTTGCCGTGAAGCCAACTTACACCGTTGATGCCCTGGGAGATGTTGGCGGCCAGCACACTCATCGAGAATTTCTCGCCCGGGTCGTTGATGTTGTAGCGTCCAAGCCCCATGAATGTGTGCCAGTCTATCTTGAGACGGTCGGGGAACTGACCGAAATAGACGCGCATCATATCTTCGCTGAAGAAATCGTGACCTGCAGGAACGGGGGTATGGGTGGTGAACAGGGATGAACTGCGCACAATCTCCATAGCCTCGGCGAAGGAGAGGTGGTCGTTTTCCACATACATCCTGATGCGCTCGATGCCGGTAAAGGCTGCGTGGCCTTCGTTGCAGTGGTAAACCTCTGCCTTGATTCCCAGTGCCTCAAGGGCGCGGATTCCGCCAAGACCCAGCAAAATCTCCTGCTTCAGGCGGTTTTCCCAGCTTCCGCCGTAGAGCTGGTGGGTGATGGTGCGGTCTTCTGGCAGATTGTCCTCGAAGTCCGTATCCAGCAAGAAGAGGTCGGTGCGTCCCACCTCCACCTTCCAGACGCGTATGTAGAGGTTGCGACCGGGAAGGGCCACCGAAACGGTGAGCCACCTGCCATCCTTGTCCAAGATGGGCTGGGCAGGTGTTTCGCGGAATATCTGCTGGTCATATACGGCAACCTGGTCTCCGTCGCCCGAGAGGCGCTGGGTGAAGTAACCGTATTTGTAAAGCAGACCCACGGCGTTCATATGAACCCCCATATCGCTGGCTTCCTTGATAAAGTCTCCGGCAAGGATGCCGAGACCACCGGAATATATCTTGAGGGATGTGTCGAGACCGTACTCCATACAGAAGTAGGCGACCTTGGGCCCCTTGCGCAGCTGCTTGCCCTTCATATACTCCGTAAACTGGGCGTGTACCCTCTTCAGACGGGCCATAAAGTCACGGTCCTGCTCCAGAAGCTTGTATTGCGACATGGGAATATTGTCGAGCATCAGGATGGGATTGCCTTTGCACTCATCCCATAGGGCGGGGTCGATAGATTTGAACAGGGCTATCGCCTCGTCGTTCCAGCACCACCAGAGGTTTCTGGAGAGGTCTTCCAGGGCGCTGAGACGTGCGGGAAGCGAGCGGTTTACAAGAATGCTGTTCCAGTTGGGGCGGTTCGCTATCTGCTTGCGGTAGCTCTGGTCGCCCTCTTCCTGCAGCAGCGGGTATTCTCCGAATTTTTCTATCACTTTGCCGATAGCCATATCATAAGCTGATTTGTAGTAATCTATGTTGTTTTCCCACAGGGCAAGGCTTGCAACCTCCCTGGCATTGGCCGCACAGGCGGCATAGTCCTCCTTCGAAATCGTTCCGAAGCGGAGGATACACTCCGCAACTTTGTCCACTACCTCGTCGTAGTTGAAATCGTTGCGTTCGATTATGCTGATGCCGCACGGCGGCTCACTGCCATTGTAATGGTCTTTCACCCAGAGACCGAATCCCGTGAGGGTTGTGGTCACGGTGGGGATGTAAAAGGCCAGGGACTCCAGCGGAGTATATCCCCACGGCTCATAATACGAGGGGAATACGGTGAGGTCTGCCCCGGACAGGAGCGAAATGTACGTCTTGCCGAAGATGCCGTCGTCACCGTTGAGGTAGCTGGGCACGAAGAAGACGTCCACCTTGCTGTCGGGGGCGTTTTCCAGCCCGACATCCTTCAACTGCCTGCGGATGCAGTCGTAGTCGTCCATCAGATAGTGGGTGACATTGGTGGTATAGTTGCTGGCACGTCCCGATAGTTTCTCGACGAGTTCCTTGTCAGGGCCGTTGTTGCCGCTGGGAACCATAATGAACGCGGCAATCTGCCTTGCCGGGTTACTGCGGGCTGCCTTGGCCAGGGAATCTATGAAAACATTGATGCCTTTGGTCTCGTATTCGTAGCGGCCGCCGATCCACACTATTTCGGTAGAATCGTCGTACTGTTTGTCGGACATGGCCGAAGCAACAGCCAGAAGAGACCTGCGGGCTTCGCTGCGGAGCTTTTCGAAATCCTTCTTCGAGGGGGTATAGCTCCCTGCGATGCCGTTGGGGGTCACGATGTCGGGGTTGCGGCCCAGCAGGATCCTGCACTCGTTTGCCGTCAGGTCGCTCACGGTGGTGAAGATGTCGGCATTGTGCGCTGCCGCCTTCTCCACGGAATGGCGGTCCATTACGCCGTATTCCTTCGCCAGTGTGTCGCCGTCCATCGTGGGGAGTTCCTTGTAGAAGGGAATATGCTTGCAGGCCATACAGCGTCCCACAACCGTGGCGTGGGTGGTGAACACCGTACCTATGGGGAGCTGGTTTTCCTTGATGTACATAATGCCCGCTCCGGCCATCCATTCGTGGAACTGCGCCACGATCTTGCTGGAGGAGCGGATGTAGTAACGCGAGAAACTTTCGATGACCTTGCCCGAAGCGTAGCCGAAGAGAAAAGCCTCTATATATTCCCAGTTGCCGTTGAGAGAATCAACTCCGTATCTCTCCCAGTAATTGGCGAAAATCTTGTCTTTGCTGGCGATGAAGGTCTTGAAATCGACCAGTATGGCAACCGGTTTGCCGGGGATGTTCCAGCGTCCGACCCTCACGCGCAGACCCTCGTGGGCTGCAAGTTCCCTCCAGGACTTGAACAGTTCGTTGTCCACTATGAACTCGGGGTTCTGACGGGTGTGCATCCAAACGTCAGGTCCGATGTGTATATGTTTGTCTTCTAATTCTTTGCTAAGATTCAGCGCTTTTGTGGCAAGCACCGTGTGAATGCCGCCTACCTTGTTGCAGACTTCCCAACTAACTTCAAACAGATAGTCCGGCGTCTTTATCTCTTTTTTCATTTAAGGTTATGGTTATTTTTTCTTTACGTGAGAGGCGACCCTTATCTCAAAGTCGCTGAGAACGTTCATATAATTGATAAAAGCCTCGTAGGGTGTGTCGTAGGGATTGAAATAGCTGTGTACCGCACCGTCCGAGAAGAACTTGGTGCACATATAGTACAGGTGGTCGCTCTCCTGCAGCCGGCGGAAGGTCTTGGTAAGACGCTCGTCGCCTGTGCGGCGCACCTTGGCCTCAAGGGCGCATAACTTGTTGAAGGCTTCGTTCTGGAGCTCGTTGCCAAGCCAGGCCGAGGTGTCGCGCTCTTCATCGGCCCACGAGATAGGGAAGGGGACGTTGAGCTCGGCCACCGGGGCGTATAGTTTGGTGGCTTCGCTGGCGGTGCAGAATGCAATGCCCTTGTATTTTGCAACCTGGGCGGGAAGGGCCTTGAAAAACTCAAAGATGCCGCTGTCGGCCTTCTGGTGTTCTCCGAAGGTTTCGTAATCCATAAACAGGTTTACAATGTCGTCTTTCTTCAGGGCGTCGGCAATCCAGCCGGCATACTTCTCGGCAGTAAGCGGCCACTCGCTCCAGGCGCGGTTCGAAAAGCGGAAGGCGATGTCGTCGCTGAGCGAAGAGTTCTTCAGCAGCAGGTGCAATTTGTCGTTGAGCGGGTTGGAGTAAACGTAGTTGGGACTCTTCCAGCCCAGGACGTGTTTGGCGCCTTCGGTGAGCATCGTGTGGTATCCCATGGCAGCCACCATCTCCCCGATATGGTCGGAGTAGATAAGTTCCGTGTTGCGGAATGCCTTGGGTTTGACTCCGAACTCGGCCTCGATGGTCTTGGCGTGCAGCCTGACCTGCTCTTTGAACTCGGTTGCCGAAGAGAGGGAGGCGAGGGAATGGGAATAAGTCTCCGCCAGGAACTCCACGCAGCCGGTTTGTGCCAGCTCCCTGAAAGAGTCCACTACCTCGGGGGCATATTTCTTGAACTGCTCGATTGCGGTGCCTGAGATGGAAAAGGTTACCTTGAACTTTTTGCCGTTTTCCTTTATCATCGAGGCGATGAGCCTGTTCATCGGGAGATAACACTTGGAAGCTATGCGACGGACGATTGCACTGTTCTCGAAATCGTCAAAGTAGTGGTCGTCGGCTCCTATGTCAAAAAACCTGAACAGCCTGAGTCTGTCGGGTTGATGTACCTGGAAGTACAAGCAAATGCTTTTTGTTGCCATATAGTATTATTTTTGATTATTCTTGTCGATGGCGTCTGCATATACCGCCTTCATCTTGGCGGCGGCGTTGTTCCACTTGAGGGTGCTGACCTCTTCGTATCCCTTCTCGCTGGCGATCTTGGCTATCGAAGGATAGTTCACAAGGGCGTAGATGGAGTCGGCCAGGGCGTCGATGTCCCAGAAATCGACCTTGATGGCGTGCCGCAGCACTTCGGCCACGCCGGACTGCTTGGAGATTATGGTGGGAACGTTACTGATCATCGCCTCCAGGGGAGAGATGCCGAACGGTTCTGAAACCGAAGGCATAACGTACACGTCGGAGTAGGCGAACATCCGCTGCACGTCGGCACCGCGAAGGAACCCCGTGAAGTGGAACTTGTCAGCCATACCCAGCTGTGCTACGCGGCGTACGCTGCGGTTGAGCAGGTCGCCGCTGCCCGCCATCACAAAGCGGACATTATCGCAGCGGTCAAGCACCTTGCGGGCGGCTTCGATAAAGTATTCGGGTCCTTTCTGCAGGGTGACGCGGCCCAGGAAGGTCACCACCTTTTCCTTTACGGTGCGGTTCACCTTCATGTCGCTGCGGCCCGAGAAATCGACGGCGTTATGCACCGTGACAACTTTGGCGGGATCGATTCCGTAGCGGTTGATAACGATGTTGCGGGTCCAGTCGCTCACGGTAATGACGCGGTCGGCGGCCTGCATTCCTTTCTGTTCGATGTTGTAAACCACGGTGTTGTAATTCTCGCCGTCGCGGTCGAATTCCGTGGCGTGGACGTGTACTACCAGCGGTTTGCCACTGACTTTCTTGGCGGCTATGCCAGCCAGGTAAGTGAGCCAGTCGTGGGCGTGGATGACGTCAAAGTCGTTTTCGGCCGCAATTGCGCCGCCGACCATAGCGTACCGCGAAACCTCTTCCATAAGGTTGGCGCCGTACTTGCCCGAGAATTTGTATTTGCTGCGGAAGTGGGTGGAGAACTCCATCGTCTGGAAGTGGCGCTCCTCTTCGCTCAGCAGTGTGTAATCTTCGGGAGATATGTAGGGCATCAGGTTGCTTCCCACGCGCAGGAACTCAACCTTGCTCAGATATTCGTCTATGTCGGTGATGGTGTCATACACCGCCACGTCGCTGGCGTTGATTATATGTGCAGAACTCTGGTCTTCATCGCCGCTGGCGGATGGCATCACGAACAGCACCTGGACGCCGTTGGCGGCAAGGCCCTTGGTGATGCCGTAGCAGGCGGTTCCGAGACCGCCCGAGATGTGGGGAGGAAACTCCCAGCCAAACATCAGAACTTTCATTGTTATACCTCCTCTTTATACTTGTTGATGAGATATTCCACTGTGAGCAAGGCACCGGTGGCGGTAGCGGAGTTTATGGCTCCGTGAGGGCTGTGCGGCGGGTTGCCGTCGTAGAGTTCGGCCACGGCTCCGATGCCGTGGATCGTCATATCCTCCTCAAAGCCCCTGATCATTTCGCGGGCTTCGCGCAGGAAGGCGCTGCCATAGAGCTTGAAGCCTGCCATAGCATAGTATTGGAGCAGCCAGGGACGGGTGCTGCCGTTGTGGTATGCAAGGTCGCGCTCGTGCTGGTTGCCGTCGTAAATGCCCTTGAACAGGGGATTCTTGGGGCTCAGGGTGCGGATGCCGCGGGTGGTGAGCAGATCCTGGCGCACTGCCCTGAAGACCAGGTCCTGAACTTCTTCTGAAATGGGGCTGTAGGGGAGTGCCGCGGCAAACAGCTGGTTGGGACGGGTGAATTTGTTCTGCCCGTCGGGACCGATATAATCTGCCAGATGACCGCGCTCTTCGCACCAGAACATATCGTAGAAGCTACGGTCAATCTTGTCGGCGATATCCTCGTAGCGGGCCGCCTTCTCTATATTCTTCGCGTGCTTGCGCTCCATATTCGCAGCAAAGCGCAGTGCGTTGTACCACAGTGCGTTGGTCTCTACCTGATAGCCGCCGCGTTCGGTCACGGGATGCCCTTCTGTGTAGGCATTCATCCAGCTGAGCGCTACACCGGGCATCGAAGCCCACAGCAGGCCGTTGTCGTGCAGACGGGCCTCGGGACGACCGCCAGCCATATAACTGCCGAGGATGGCATTGACCGTGGCTCCGTATTTGTCCCATACTGATTTGCCGCGGCCCGTGAACGCAGCCAGCTCCTGTATAAGCGAGACGAACAGCAGGGGAGCCTCCACGTCGTTGCAGGAACTCATCAGGGCGGTGTTCCATTTCTCTACAAGGCCGTCCAGGACCGCCGTATAGTCCTTTACACTGCCGGTATTGTGCAAAATGATGCCCGGCGCGCAGATGCCGGTGACACGAAGGTCGCCTACACCCAGCCAGGTGAAACCGCTGCTGATTTCCAGCCACTGACGGTGGAACAGCAGGCGCGAGGCGGCATGGCGCAGGGTGGAATCAAAGTCGTCCAAAGACCCTATCGCAGCCACTTCCTTTGTGAACTGGCGTTTGAAAGAAGCGGGGTCGCAGGCGGCGGTGGAAGCGGAAAAGACTATGCTTTCGCCCTTTTTAATGGGCATTTCGAAATAGCCGGGATTGAAAAGGTCTTCAGTACAGTCAAAGCCGCGGCGGTACTCTTCCGGATAGGTTACGCCCTTGTACCACGAAGGCTCGCCGGTGAATCGGGCGGGCTTGCTGAGCTGCATATAGAGGGTGGGAAGCACCTGGTAGAGTTTGTAGCTCATACCGTTCTCTATTTCTGTACCGCGGGTGTCGGCAACATCATTTTTGCTGGTAAGGGCGTGGATGCTGCGGAAAGAGAGCAGCGGCCGGAGCCTGATGGTGGTTTGAGAGTGTGCGTCCAGAAGGGTGTACTTGATAAGGACCCTGTCTTCGTTCTCTACCATCAGCAGCTGCTTCTGTAATTTAATGCCGCCGATGTGATACGTGACGGTGGGGATGGGATCGTTTTCGTAATCCACTATGTATTTGTGCCCCCTGGGTTCGAAAACCTTGCCGTAGCAGTGGATGCCCAGGTTGAACTCCTTTTCGTGCTGGATCAGTGTTTCGTCCAGCGAAGATAGCAATATGTGCCGCCTCCAGTTCATCTCCTCTATGGGAACGGCCAGAAGGCAGTGATATTTACGTGTATTGCAGCATACTATGGTAGTGTTGGCGTATGCTCCGGTGCGGTTGGTGGCAATCAGTTCCCGCTTGAGGGAGTACTCCAGATTTACCAGTTCCGCCTTGTTGAATTTGAGGTATGCCATCGAAAAAAGTGACTTAACATTTGAAACCACAAAGTTACTAAAAAAATCTCTATATTAAATATAGTAATCAAAGACAATGATGGCTTGATATTCGATTTAAAAAGATTATATTTGTGTTATGAATCCTTTCGGAATGGGACGATTTCTGTCAACAGTGATCATCGTGACAGTCGCGTGTGGTTGTGCCTTCGGATGCCGCAACAGTGTCCATCCCGGCCCGCAAATGCCGGAAATACCTTATACACAGATGCGTACAGCCGACTTGATATTCCGTACAGGAACTGGAATCTACAGCCAGATGATCAATAAGCGGACAGATTCGGTACAGTACAGCCACGTGGGACTTCTTGTGGATTTGGATTCATCGTGGTATGTGGTACATGCGGTTCCCAAAGAACTTGACGGCCCTGACGATTTTGAACGTGTAAAGCTCGAAACTCTGGATTCTTTCCTGT
>CACYEB010000085.1 GCA_902773305.1 uncultured Bacteroidia bacterium | reverse complement strand
GAAGGCTCAGACAAAAATTTTATCTCATCTACGCCTTTATATGCTTCGGGGGTGGAGATATGTATTCCGGGGGTTACGACCTCAATATGATAGCCGGTAAGGTCAAGAGGGTAGGGTTCCAGTATTTCTCCGCGGCCTGAAGCGAACATTGGGGTGTTGTAAATGAAGAACGGACAGTCACTGCCAAGTTGCGAAGCAATCTGCGCGAGCCGGTTCTTTGAAAGCCCGAGTCCGAAGACTTCGTTTATCGCTACCAGCGTGAATGCCGCATCACTGCTGCCACCCCCAAGGCCAGCCCCCATCGGTATATTTTTATATAAAAATATATTTACACCGCCTATGCCGTATTGCTCCTGCATAAGCCGGAACGCCTTGAAACACAGGTTCTTTTCTGCAGGAACATCGAACGCTGCCCCATAGGTCTTAAGCGAAGGCTTATCTGACTTGACCACCTCCAGCACATCGCAGAGGGAGGGTACGGGCACAAACAGGGTCTCTATGTCGTGATAGCCGTCTTCTCGCCGCCTCACGACCTCCAGACCGAGATTAATCTTAGCGTTCGGACAGAGTATCATATAAAACAAATAATCCCGCAAGGGGGGTTTGTGCAACAAATTTAATATATTTGAGAATAATTACCTTGTACAAGATATGTTTGGAAAAGAGACCTATATAAACAGACGGAAAAAGCTGGCGGCAAGCGTCAGCGACGGCATCATTGTCTTTCTGGGCAATAACGAATCCCCCGCAAATTACTCCGACAACACATATATTTTCCGCCAGGACAGTTCCTTCCTGTACTATTTCGGGCTGGACAAACCCTCTTTGGCGGCGGTGATGGACATCGACAGCGGCGGAGAAATGATTTTCGGCGACGATGTGGATATGGACGATATCATCTGGATGGGACCTCAAAAGAGTATCTCAGACCAGGCGGCTGAGGTCGGGGTGGGGAAGACCTATCCTTTCGGCCGGCTGGCGCAATTCGTTTCTGAAGCGATTGCAAAGGGACGGCGGGTGCACTATCTTCCGCAGTACCGTTTTGACAACCAGATTCTGCTTGGGGAGATAACAGGCAAGGGTGTACGAAACGTCAACGAAGGCAAAAGCGAAGAATTGATACGCGCCGTGGTAGCGCAGCGCCTCGTAAAGGAGCCGTGTGAAATTGTGGAGATAGACCGGGCCTGTGACCTGGGTTATGCGATGCACTACACCGCAATGATGTTGATGCGCCCCGGTATGACGGAGCAGGAACTGGTGGGAGCGATGGAAGGCGTCGTGATCAGCGGCGGATATATGACGGCTTTCCCGACCATTCTCTCCCAGCACGGCGAAACCCTTCACAACCACCTGCACGACAAGGTCCTCCAGACGGGCAAATTGTGTGTGATAGACGCCGGCGCCGAGATTGCCAGCCACTACTGCAGCGACTTTACCCGCACGCTGCCCGTCGGCGGCAAATTTGACGGTCGGCAGAAAGACATCTATACTATAGTTTCCACAGCCAATTCGTTCGCGGCCGAAATGTCCCGTCCCGGCATAACTTACCGCGAAGTGCATCTGGCCACGTGCCGGCTGATGCTGCAGGGGCTTTGGAACGTCGGTCTGGTGAAGGGAGACATAGACGAAGCTCTGGCACTGGGCGTTCAGGGCCTGTTCATGCCCCACGGCCTGGGACACAATATGGGGCTGGATGTGCACGATATGGAGAATCTTGGGGAGAATTATGTGGGATACGACCCCGGCCAGGAACGCAGCCGGCAACTGGGGCTTGGCTCGCTGAGGATGGCCCGCAGCCTGGTGCCGGGCCACGTAATTACCGACGAACCGGGCATCTACTTCATACCGGCGCTGATAGAGCAGTGGAAGGCGGAGGGCAAGTTCTCCGATTTTGTCAATTATGCCGCTCTGGAAAGTTATTATGACTTCGGTGGCATCCGGCTCGAAGACGACCTGCTGATCACTAATTCCGGTTGCCGCCGCCTTGGCCAGAAGCGCCTCCCTATCACGGTAGAAGAGGTGGAGACCGCGATGGCCCGCTAAGGAGCCTTGCTACAAGCTTTTTATCGTAAATCATGGTGCCGCCACCAAGTGTGACATTTTGTCACGAAAAAGGTGGTGGCACTCATTTTGTCTTATCCTGCTACTGCAACGGAAAAATTGTAACAAATAAATATCCAAAATCATGATTAAACCATTAGCAGACAGAGTGTTGGTTCAGGCACAAGAAGCTGAGACCAAGACCGCAAGCGGCCTTTTCATCCCCGATTCGGCAAAGGAAAAACCCCAGCAGGGTGTCATTATCGCAGTCGGCAACGGCAAAAAAGACGAGCCGATGGAGCTCAAGGCGGGCGACAAGATAATGTACGGCAAATATTCCGGCACAGAGGTCTCCTTTGAGGGCAAAGACTACCTCATTATGCGTCAGAGCGACGTAATCGCAGTTATCGAATAACCTATTAAAAGTTTACATTATGGCTAAAGACATAAAATTCAATATTGAAGCTCGCAACCTCATGAAAGAGGGTGCTGACGCTCTGGCAGATGCTGTCAAGGTCACCCTGGGTCCCAAGGGCCGCAACGTTATCATCGACAAGAAATTCGGCGCTCCGCAGGTAACCAAGGACGGCGTTACCGTGGCTAAGGAAGTTGAGTTGGAAGACCGCTTCCAGAATATGGGTGCACAGATGGTCAAACAGGTTGCAAGCAAGACCAACGACCAGGCAGGTGACGGTACCACCACTGCTACCGTGCTGGCACAGGCTATCATAAACGTAGGTCTCAAGAATGTCACTGCGGGTGCAAATCCGATGGACCTCAAGCGCGGTATCGACAAGGCCGTAGCTGCGGTTGTAGATGACCTTCACAAACAGAGCCAGGCCGTAGGAGACGACTACTCCAAGATAGAGCAGGTTGCCTCTATCTCTGCCAACAACGACGAAT
>CACYEB010000084.1 GCA_902773305.1 uncultured Bacteroidia bacterium | reverse complement strand
GGACCGAAGCAGCAGCCGTAGGCCCAGCGGGGCAGCAGGTAGTTATTGCCGGCAATATCGTGGTAGCGCTGCAGCAGGGTAAGCATATCGCCGCCCGCCATCAGATAATAGTCGGCACTCTTGACAGTATTGTATGCAAGAAGTTTGTCGGGCGCGCTCACGCCGCAATCCATAAAGCTGATGTTGGTGGTATTGTTGAGGATTGCCCATCCGCCGGTATTCATCAGGAACGGATTGACATTCTCCGTATTGGCGTAGGTAGTGAAGATACGGAGGATTTCGCCGCGGTGCTGCAGGTGCTTGCGGCTGGTGCTGCCGCCGCCGTAAAGACGTTCTCCGTCCTTGAGCGAGATTCGCAGCGCAGAAGTGCGGCCCTTGTCGGTGATATCTACACCGGCATCGACGTTCTGCTCCCAATGGTCGCTGCCGATGATATTGACGTGCTCGTTCAGATGGCGGAACTGTGCATTGTACTTGTCGGCCAATTCTCCCAGCAGCGGATCCCTTGATGTGAGATATTCCACCGACTCTATGAGAGTGACGCCCCCGGCATCGGCCAGGGAGACAGTGCCGGTGGCCTTGTCAACCGTAAGGGCATATTTTGCAGTCTTGACGACGGCCCTTGCAGGCGTTTCTTCCATCGCCGCCCCGACCTCGTCCCAGTTGTCGCGAAAAATGCCGTAACGGAGCATAATCGACTCGGGAAAGTCTTTCTCTTCTGTGATCTGTATCCTGAAAATGTCGTCGCTGCAAGCCTGGACGCGCATCTTGGCGCCACCTGTCAGATTGATGTCAAAAGTTTGTGCTGCAGCCGATGCCGAGACCATCAGCACCGCCGCAAGAAGGAGAAGTTTTTTCATAGCGGTTATGATAACTGTCTTTATTATGCGAGAAGTTTGCGTACCAGCGCACTGATAAGTTTGCCGTCGGCCTGGCCGGCGAGCGCTTTGGTGGCAGTACCCATCACCTTGCCCATATCGGCCATAGAGGCAGCACCCACCTGTGCGATAATTTCCTTCAGTTTTTCCTCCACCTCTGCCTCGGAGAGCTGTTTGGGGAGATAGCGCTCCATCACGGCCGCCTCGGCCAGCTCGTTTTCTGCCAGTTCGGGACGGTTCTGCTGAGTGTATATCTCCGCACTCTCCTTGCGTTGCTTCACAAGTTTCTGTATGATCTTCACTATCTCTGCATCGTCTACCGGCTTACCGCCCTCGGCGGTCTTTGCAAGCAGAATCGCAGCCTTGATGCCGCGCACCGACGCCAGCGCTACGCTGTCCTTGGCCAGCATCGCCGCCTTGATGTCCTGTTGGATTTTCTCTTCTAACATAGTCTTATGGTTTTGTTGCGTAAAGATAAACAAAAAATCCCAGCTGGCTTCTGCCAACCGGGATACCCGTAGCCCCTACAGGAATCGAACCTGTATTTAAGGTTTAGGAAACCTCCGTTCTATCCGTTGAACTAAGAGGCCCTGATTAAGCCTTCTTGGCGATAATCTGACGTCCGCGATAGTAGCCGCACTCGGGGCAAACGTGGTGATACATTACGGTTGCACCGCAGTTGCTGCAAGTTGCCAGGGTCGGCATAGGTGCTACATCGTGGGTTCTTCTTTTGTCTCGGCGCTGCTTGGAGACTTTTCGTTTAGGATGTGCCATTGTTGTTTATTTTTAATTTTTCTTTTGTTTCAGCATCTCTTTAAGGCCGCTGAAAGGAGTGTTCACACTCGCTTTCAGAAGCTCTTCCTCTTTGCTGAGGCGGGCGATTGCCTCGGGATTGCACTCCCCTTCGGGGTGAACCTTGGTCATCGGCAGGCTGACGCATATCAAATCGTAAAGCGTCTGGGCGAGGTCTATCTCAGAAGTGCCTTCGCGCAGGATGATGATGTTGTCATCGTCGTTTACGACATCTTCGGGTTCTGCATCGAAACGGACTGTAAGAGTCTGGTCCAAATCCACCGGAAAGAAGAGATCTTCCAGACATCTGTCACACACGACCCGGGCCTTGCCCCGCAGCCGGCAGCGTATTTCAATCCAGCCACCCCTCTGCTCCGCCACCAGATGAGCGCCACACTCCAAAGACTCTACCACATCGTGCGAGAAACCGTCCAGAAAACTGTCATCCAGCACATAATCGAACTCTTGCCCGCCCTTGGTAAGGCCGTGAAGTGGAATGATAATCTCGCTCATCGCTGTACCTTAAGCAAATTGGGGTGCAAATATAGCTATTTTTTTTTGGTTTGCAACCTATTTTAACGCAGCGCGTTTGCGGGCAGTCTCGTCCAGCAGTATCTTGCGAAGGCGCATCGCGTGGGGCGTTACCTCCACCAGTTCGTCTTCCTGGATATATTCCAGCGCCTCTTCAAGGCTGAACTTGATGGCGGGCGGCAGCATCACCTTCTCGTCGCTGCCGGCGGCGCGGACGTTGGTGAGCTTCTTTGTCTTGCAGATATTGATGTTCAGGTCCCTCTCGCGGGTGTGCTCGCCAACTACCTGGCCGGCATAAATCTCCTCACCGGGCTCCACGAAGAAGCGGCCGCGGTCCTGCAGTTTGTCCATAGCATAGGCGATGGCGGTACCGGTGTCCAGTGACACCAGGGAACCGTTGATACGCTTCTCTATATCGCCCTTGTACGGCTCGTAGTCTTTGAAGCGGTGCGACACCACCGCCTCGCCGGCACTGGCGGTGAGCAGGTTGCTGCGGAGGCCCATCATACCCCGGGACGGGATGTCAAAGTCCAGGTGGGTGCGTCCGTCGCGGCTGTCCATATGCACCAGCGCGCCCTTGCGGCGGGTGGCCATCTCTATTGCGCGGCCAACGAACTCGTCGGGCACGTCGATCGTCAGATTCTCGATAGGTTCGCAGCGCTGACCGTTGATGGTCTTGTCCAGCACCTTGGGCTGGCCCACCTGCAGTTCGAAACCCTCTCGGCGCATAGTCTCTATAAGGATGGAGAGGTGCAGCACGCCGCGGCCATAAACCACAAACGAGTCGGTGCCCACGCCGGGTTTTACCCTCAGAGCCAGGTCTTTCTCCAGCTCGCGGTCCAGACGCTCCTTGAGATGGCGGCTGGTCACAAACTTGCCGTCCTGACCAAAGAAAGGAGAATCGTTGATAGAGAACAGCATACTCATCGTGGGTTCGTCCACAGCGATGGGCGGCAGCGCTTCGGGATTCTCAAAGTCGGCGATGGTGTCGCCGATCTCAAAGCCGTTTATGCCCACCACGGCACAGATGTCGCCGCACTGGACTTCATCCACGGTGCTCTTTTCCAGCCCTTCGAACACCATCAGGTCTTTGATTTTCTGCTTTTCGACTATGTCGTAACGCTTGCAGAGCGAGATATTGTCGTTTTTGTGCAGCACGCCGCGGGTGATGCGGCCCACTGCGATACGGCCCACGTAGGGGCTGTATTCGAGCGAAGAAATCAGCATCTGCGGAGTGCCTTCCACAACCTCCGGCGCCGGGATCTCGTCTATGATGACGTCCAGCAGCGGGGAGATGCTGTCGGTGGGTTTCTTCCAGTCCAGCGACATCCAGCCCTGCTTGGCACTGCCG
>CACYEB010000083.1 GCA_902773305.1 uncultured Bacteroidia bacterium | reverse complement strand
GTGATGGGCAGATTGAACACCTTGAAGATGCGTATGGGAGCAATCAGAACCACTCTCGGATGTGACGGCAGAAGCTGGTACGACTCCACGATGCGGCTGTAGTCCCGGCTGAAAATTTCGGGGTCCCAGTTGCGGCGCTTGGTGTCGTTTGTCCCCAGCATCAGCAGGACTATGTCGGGATTCCAGGCAATGCTCTCGCGGTATGCCCTGCGGCGGACGTATGGGGTGTCGGAGTCAAAGCGGGCGGCGGCGTCGTTATGACCGAAGTTGCGGACCTCATATCCGGGGCCCAGCATTTCTCCCAGCAGGGCGGGGTAGCTCTGCTTCCACGGTCGCAGCAGCGTGAACCCCCAGGTGATACTGTCCCCGATGCAGGCTACTTTTTTCATACCTACTGGTCTCCGTCAAGAAGATGCGGCCTCAGCTGCCGGGTGCGTTCAAGCGCCTGTTCGTCCTGCCAGGCCTTTATCAGTTTCGGGTTGCCGGACAGCAGCACGTCGGGCACCTTCCACCCTTTGAAGTCGGCGGGGCGGGTGTAGACGGGTGGTGAGAGGAGGCCGTCCTGGAAGGAGTCGGAGAGGGCGCTGGTCTCGTCGCCGATGGCTCCCGGGATGAGCCGTACGGCGGCGTCCACTATGATGGCGGCTGGAATCTCTCCGCCGCTGAGAACATAGTCGCCTACCGATATCTCGCGGGTTACAAGGTGTTCGCGGATGCGGTGGTCGATTCCCTTGTAGTGTCCGCAGAGGATGATTACATTCTGCATGCACGATATTTCGTTGGCATCGCCCTGGTCCAGTATCTTGCCGTCTGGAGAAGTGTATATGATCTCGTCGTAGTCACGCTCTCCCTTAAGGTGCTCGATAAGGTTGTATACCGGCTCGATTTTCATCACCATTCCGGCATCGCCGCCGAAGGCGTAGTCGTCTATCTGTTTGTAATTTCCGCTGCCCCAGTCGTGCAGATTGTGTACATAAATATCCACGAGTCCCTTGTCGCGGGCCCTTTTGACTATTGAATGATTCAGCGGGCTGTCGAGCAGCTCCGGAACGGCTGTGATGATGTCGAATCTCATAGAATACAAAAATATGAAAAAACCAGCGTAGTTTCGAATTTTTGTATAAATTCGCACTTCTAGTGTATACAAAATAACGAACAGATGAGTGACGACCTTAACACGATTGTAACTGAAGACGTTAACCCCGTCCAGGAGCAGTCGCCTGCAACCGGAGAAGCGCCGGTTAATGACAATATGATAGATTTCTCTGACAAGAGCCTTAAAGAGCTGGTGGACTCTCTCAAGGAGTTTATCGATGAAGCCGATATCCGCAAACTCAACAAGTATGCGGAGGTCATCAAGGCCTGCTTCTACAAGACCTTGAAGAAAGAGAAGATCGCTACCGGCTTCGACGAGGCGGCAGAAAAAGCGGTAAAGGCTTCTTTGGCAGACATCCCGTCAGATGAGCCCCTGGCAGAAACGGCTTCGGAGGCTGCTTCGGCCACGGAAGAGCCTGCACCGGAAGTTGCAGGGGCTCCCGCAGAGGAGACTGCCGCCACCAATCCGTTCGCAGAGATAGAGCGCGGCTTCAAAGAGCTCTACGGCAAGTACCGTGCGATGCGTGCCGAGTTCCTCAATGAGCAGAACACCAAACGTGAAGAGAATTTTGAAATCAAGAGCAAGATACTTCAGGAGCTCAAGTCGCTGGTAGAGGATCCGGGTGACCTGAGCGCGGCATACCCCAGGTTCCGAGAGTTGCAGAACAACTGGCGTGCAACCGGTGCCGTGCCCCCGGCAAAGGCAAAAGACCTGTACGATTCCTATTATCATAACGTTGAGGTTTTCTACGACTTCGTTAAGATCAACAACGAGCTCCGCGATATGGACTTCAAGAAGAATCTAGAGGCCAAGGAGGAACTCTGCAAAAAAGCCGAGGAACTGGCCGAGAGCGGCAACAGCGTGGCTGCCTTCCGTGCCCTTCAGAAACTTCACGAAGAGTGGAAAGAACTCGGCCCGGTGGCAAAGGAGAAGAGAGAAGAGATCTGGGACCGTTTCAAAGCTGCTACCGCAACCGTAAACAAGAAGTATCAAGCCTTCTTCGAGGCCGCTAAAGAGCAGCAGGTCGCCAATCTCAAGGCAAAGACCGAGCTTTGCGAAAAGGCGGAGGCCATCGCAAATTCCGAACTGAGCCAGAGCAGCAACTGGGCACAGTTGACGGTCCAGATGCAGGATTTGCAGAAAGAGTGGCGCACCATCGGCTTTGCTGTAAAGAAAGAGAACGACCGTATCTACGAGCGCTTCCGTGCTGCCTGCGACAAGTTCTTCACCGCCAAGAAGCAGTTCCACTCTGACTTCAAGGATCAGTTGGCTGCCAACCTTGCCAAGAAAGAGGAACTCTGTGAAAAGGCAGAGGCAGTGATGAACAGTGAAGATTGGAAGAAAACATCGGATATTCTGATCAATCTCCAGAAACAGTGGAAAGAGATAGGTCCCGTCCCCAAAAAGAAATCGGAGCAGGTATGGGCCCGTTTCCGTGCCGCTTGCGATACTTTCTTCAATAACAAGGACAAGAATAACGGAGGCCGGGGGGCAAGTATGACAGAGAATCTTGCCGCCAAGAAAGCTCTTATAGATGCCATCGCCTCCTTTGAACTTTCAGGGGACCGTGAGGCTGATATCCAGGCTATGCGCGATTTCCAGGCCAAGTGGCGCGAAATAGGCTTTATTCCCTTCAAGGAAAAGGACAAGGTGCAGGCCGAGTACCGCGATGCCCTCAAGGCTAAGTTCGGCGACCTGGGTGCAGACGAGCGTCCTGCCCGCCACGGCGGTTTCCAGGAGCGTTCCCGTACAGCTCCGCGTCAGCTGACTGAAAAAGACCGCTTGATCCAGCAGTATGTCAAACTGGAACAGGATATAGCCACTTGGGAAAACAACATCGGCTTCTTTGAGAAATCGAAAGGCGCAGAGGCGCTGCTGGGTGACTTCCGCAACAAGATAGAAGAGGCCAAGAAAGAACTCGCGACCCTCGAGGCCAAGATCAAGGAGATGGCTGCAGATGAATAAACAGAGTCTGATCGGATTTGCGCTGATCGGCGTCATATTGCTGCTGTTCAGCTGGTACAATACCAAACAGTTCGAAAAACGCCGTGCGGCTCAGCTTGAAGCCGATTCGCTGGCGCGTATAGAGGCCGCCAGGTACGGTGAGACCGTGCCGGCAGGGGAAGCCGCAGTCAGCAATGTCGATACCCTTCCTCAGTCACAGTCCGAGGCTCAACTCTACAAGACGCAGAGCCTCAATGCTATGGCTTTCAATGGCGAAGAAAGCACGGTCTATCTGGAAAACGAGAACATCAGGGTAGGCTTTACCACTCACGGAGGCCAGATAAATGAGGTGCTTATCAAGAAGTATTTCAAATACGACAGCACCGCACTTTACCTTATGCCCAAGGGGGCAGGCAGTTTTGACGTTGAACTTGACGCCGGGCAGTACATCAACACTACCGATTTCAACTATGTGGTTGCCGCCGAAAGCAGTGACAATGTGACGATGCGTCTCTACGTTGATGACGACTCCTATATCGAGAACATATACACACTGCTTCCTGACAGTTACGACGTAGGTCTGGAGATGCGCTTTGTGGCGATGGACAGCATCATACCCCGTTCGTCGTCCCAGTGCAAGGTGACCTGGACTATGGATATGCCCCGTCTCGAGAAGGGCTACACCAACGAGAAAAACTACTCTTCGGTGGCATTCCGCTACAGTGGTGCAGACAAAATCAAGCAGATAATGCTGCGTAAGGATTCGGGTCGCGAAAGTCTTGCCGGCAGCGCATCCTGGGTCGCCTTCAAGCAGCAGTTCTTCTCTGCGATATTCTACGCGGTGGACGGCTTCAGCGGAGGCGACGTGGCTGTAAAGGCCTATCCTGAGAGCGATGCTTCACAGCGGCTTTTCTCTGCAGGAGCATCCCTGGCGGTGGATTATGGAACCAAGAGCCCTGAATTCTCACGCAACTTCGAGTTCAACTTCACCCCGAACCATTACCCCGTGCTCAAGGGTTATGACCGCAAATATGACAAGCTGCTGCCCTTGGGTGGATGGCTCGTGAGTTCGATATGCAAATATGTCATTATCCCCGTATTCAACTGGCTCAACAATTATTTCAGCAGCTACGGCTTGATTATTCTGCTGCTCACAATCCTCATCAAACTGGTCATCTCGCCCTTTACCCTCAAGAGCTACGAGTCCACTGCCAAGATGAAGGTGCTGCAGCCCGAGATCCAGAAGATTAACGAGAAGTATCCCAAGGAGGCCGATGCGATGAAAAAGCAGCAGGCCACAATGGATCTGTATAAGAAGAGCGGGGTAAGTATGTTCGGCGGGTGTCTGCCGGTGCTCTTGCAGTTCCCTATACTGTATGCGATGTTCCGCTTCTTCCCGTCGAGCTTTGAACTGCGCCAGCAGAGTTTTCTCTGGGCGCATGACCTCTCGACCTACGATTCCATCCTCGATTTCGGGTTCAGGATTCCGATGTACGGCAATCATATTTCGCTGTTCGCGTTGCTTATGGGCGTATCGATGTTCGTCTATGGCAAGATGACTGCCGGCGCTACTTCTGCCCAGAATCAGCAGATGCCGGGTATGCAGTTTATGACCGTGTGGATGATGCCTATCTTTATGGTGCTTCTCTGTAACAATTTCTCCGCCGGTCTTAATTACTACTACTTCCTCTCCAACCTGATCACAATCGGACAGAACTTTGCTATACGCAAGTGGTTTGTCAGCGAAGAGAAACTCAAGGCGCAGATTGCAAAGAAAACAGCAGAGGCAAAGACCCCCAAGAAGTCCAAGTTCGCACAGCGGCTGGAGGAAGCCTACAAGATGCAGCAACAGCAACAGAAACGCAAATAATGGACATCGCCCAGAACCTGGTTTCGTTGCTTAAGGAAATACCGTCATCAGTCGCACTGGTGGCGGTTTCCAAATTCAAGCCCAACGAGGATATTATGGCTGCTTATACTGCAGGCCAGCGCCGCTTTGGCGAGAACCGGCCCCAGGAGTTGGCGGCCAAGGCTGCGGCTCTGCCCGATGACATCGAATGGCACTTCATCGGCCATCTCCAGACCAACAAAATCAAGTTGGTGCTGCCATACGCATCGTTGATAGAGTCGGTGGATTCGCTGCACCTGTTGCAGGCCATATCTGCCGCTGCGGTGGCGCAGGG
>CACYEB010000082.1 GCA_902773305.1 uncultured Bacteroidia bacterium | reverse complement strand
GCTCTGTATAAGCATCTCCTCCAGATTGACCTTGCGGTGCACCAGAGTCTTGACGGCAGAGAAAGCGGCGTCTATAGGGCCGATTCCGCCGGAGGTGCAGGTGCACGGCTCGCCGTCTATCTCAAGGGTGACGGTGGCCATAGGGATGGAATTCTTTCCGCACACTACCTGGAGGTAGGTCAGGCGGATTTTCTGGGTAATGTTCCCTTCTGTTACACCGGCAATCTCGTACAAGTCGGCATCGTCGATATCCTTCTTGCCGTCGGCAAGGCGGAGGAACTTCTCGTAGGCGATAGCCAGTTCCTGGGCCGAGAGATTCAGTCCCAGACGATGGAAATGATGGTTGAGAGCCGCACGTCCGCTGCGGGCGGTGAGGGCGATTATGGAATCGTTCAGGCCTATATCGGTAGGGTCTATTATTTCGTAGCTCTCACGGTTTTTGAGCACGCCGTCCTGGTGGATACCCGAAGAGTGGGCAAAGGCATTGCGCCCCACTATGGCCTTGTTGGGCTGTACCGGCATACGCATCATAGAGGATACCTGATGTGACACCTTGGTAATCTGCTTTATCTTGATGTCGGTATAAACCGGGAATTCACGGCGGCTCTTGATAGCCATCACGACCTCTTCGAGGGCAGTATTGCCTGCCCGCTCGCCGATGCCGTTGATGGTGACCTCCGCCTGCCGAGCACCCGCCATAATTCCGGCCAGGGTATTAGCCGTGGCCATTCCAAGGTCGTTATGACAGTGAGTGGAAATGATTGCCTTGTCTATATTGGGCACATTGTTCATCAGATAGGCTATTTTCTTGCCGAACTCCTCGGGGAAGCAGTAGCCGGTGGTATCGGGGATGTTGACCACTGTGGCGCCGGCAGAGATCACCGCCTCCACCACGCGCGCCAGATATTCGTTGTCAGTGCGTCCGGCATCCTCGGCATAGAACTCCACGTCATCTACCTTGCCACGGGCATACTTGACGGCTGCCACGGCCCGTTCTATAATCTCCTCGCGGTTGGAATTGAATTTATACCGGATATGATAGTCCGAGGTACCGATGCCTGTATGTATCCTTTTCAGGCGGGCAAAGTGCAAGGCGTCGGCAGCGGCGTCGATATCCTTTTCCACGGCGCGGGAGAGGGCGCAGATGCGTGATTCCGTAATGATCTTCGAAATCTCGACTACTGACTTGAAGTCTCCGGGACTGGAGATTGGAAAACCGCATTCAATAATATCAACTCCCAGAGTTTCAAGCAGTTTTGCGAGTTCAATCTTCTCTATCGTATTGAGTTGACAACCCGGGACTTGCTCTCCGTCGCGAAGAGTCGTATCAAAAATATAAAGCTTGTCGTTCATAACGGGTGTTAAAAATCCTGTTGCAAGCGCAAAATTGCGGAATTTTGATTAATTATAATAAAAAAAAATTACATTTGCAACGGATAACAAATTATGATGAACACCCTCTACATCGACAATCTGGTCGTCCTGGCAGTTTCCTTACTGCTAGCCGTGGGCCTGATGTAGGGTGAAATCCAGATATTTGTGACAGTTTTTAAATAGTATTTGTTGGATTTCACCTGAGGTTGTGGGGTTCAACATTTTTTTTGTAAAGTTTTATGGCAACACTTCGCAGCAGCAAGACTTTTAAAGGCAGGGAGATGGCTGGCGCACGCGCCCTCTGGAAGGCAAACGGAATGAAAAGCAGACAGGTGGGCAAACCCATCATCGCCATAGTCAATTCTTTTACACAATTCGTCCCCGGCCACGTACATCTGCACGAGGTTGGCCAGATGATAAAGAAAGAGATTGAACGCCAGGGCTGCTTTGCAGCTGAGTTCAACACCATCGCGATAGACGACGGCATCGCGATGGGTCACGGCGGTATGCTCTACAGCCTCCCCTCCCGCGAAATCATAGCTGACAGCGTGGAATATATGTGCAACGCACACTGCGCAGACGCAATGATATGCATTTCAAACTGCGACAAGATAACTCCCGGTATGCTGATGGCCGCAATGAGGCTCAACATCCCGGCTGTTTTTGTATCCGGCGGCCCTATGGAGGCCGGAAATGTGAGCGGCAAGGACTGCGACCTTATAGACGTGATGATTGCCGGCGGCGACAAGGGAGTGAGCAAATGGACTCTGAATAAATACGAAGATAAAGGCTGCCCCACATGCGGCTGCTGCTCCGGTATGTTCACGGCCAACAGTATGAACTGCCTCAGCGAGGCCCTGGGCCTGGCACCGGTGGGCAACGGTACCATCCTGGCCACCCACGTAAACCGCAAGAACCTCTTCATAAAAGGGGCCCGGCTGATAGTCAAACTTGCGAAAGATTATTATTTCAACGACAATACCGACGTCCTCCCCCGCTCCATCGCCACAAAGGCCGCGTTTGAAAATGCAATGAAACTGGACATCGCGATGGGCGGCAGCACCAACACTGTGCTGCACCTTCTGGCCATCGCACACGAGGCGAACGTCAATTTCACTATGGCGGATGTGGACCGTCTCTCCCGCGAGATTCCGGTCATCTGCAAGGTGGCGCCCAACGGCCACTATCACGTGCAGGACGTCAACCGCGCCGGCGGTGTGATGGGTATCCTGATGGAACTGGACCGCAAGGGGCTGCTGGACACATCCACCCTCAGGGTAGATTATCCCAATCTTAAAGAGGCTATGTTCGCCAACACCGTTTTCGGCGGCGACAAGAATTCGATATATCTATCGGCCCCGGGCGGCAGGCGCACCACGGAGATGGGCAAGTGCCGAAAGATGTACAAGGAGTTTGACACCGACCGCGCCGAGGGTTGCATCCGCGACATAGAGCACGCCTACCTGAACGACGGCGGCATCGCTGT
>CACYEB010000081.1 GCA_902773305.1 uncultured Bacteroidia bacterium | reverse complement strand
GGAGGAATACGAGAGCGTTTACACTCCCGGCAGCGTACACGACGGTACCGTTGTTTCCGCTACTGAGAAGGGCGCTACCGTGGCACTCGCCAACGGTATCGAAGGCTTCGTAGTGGCCAAGGGTATGACCAAGGAAGACGGTTCCACCATCAAGGAGGGCGAGACCCTTCCGTTCAAGGTCCTCGAGTTCAACAAGAACAGCCGCAAGCTCATCCTCTCCCACACCCGCACCTTCGAGGAGCCCAAGAAAGAGGAAGCAGCCAAGGCACGCAGCAACGAAGAGGCTTCTACCGCAAAGGTTATGAAGAAAAACAATGCTGCCAACGAGGTTACCACCTTTGGTGACATCAGCGACCTGGCCGCTCTCAAGAGCGAGATGGAAGCAGCTGCAGAGAAATAATCTCCCGCTGATTCCTCAGAAAAGGGATGGCCCTCACATCAGGGTCATCCCTTTTTCATTAATAATTGTTAACTTCGCAGAGATGGAATTCTCCTTGATAACTATGGGGACTGCCTCCGCATCGGCGAATCCCCGCAGGCACACCAGCGCCCACGTCGTCACTGTGCACAACCACCGCTTTCTTGTAGATTGCGGCGAGGGGTGTCAGATGTCCCTGCAGCAGTGCGGCATCGCCTTTTCCTGGATAGACAATATCCTGATATCGCATCTTCACGGTGACCATCTTTTCGGCATTTTCGGGCTGCTTAGCACTATGGCCATGCAGGGCCGCACCGCACCGCTGTATATCTATGCGCCCGCCGGCTTCAAGGTTATGCTGGACTTCTTTTATGCAAATTTCGCAGACGGGGTCAAATATGACATCTACTTTACGCCTCTTGAGATGAAGGAGAAGCAGCAGATTATCGAGATGCGGCAGCTTACGGTTTCGGCCTTCCCGCTCAAGCATCGCGTGCCCACTTTCGGCTTCCTCTTTGAAGAGAAGATGCCCCGTCTGAATGTGCGTAAGGACCTGATAGAGGAATATGAGCTTTCCATCACAGAAATCGCCGCCTTCAAGAGGGGAGAGGATGTCCGCCGCGGCCGCAAGTGTCTCAAGGCGGCCGACTTCACCTACCGGCCGTATGAGCCGCGCTCCCTGGCCTATTGCTGCGATACCGCGCCTTTCCCGCGCCTTGCCGGATGGATAGCCGGAGCCGACCTTGTATATCACGACTCCACCTACGCCGACGACTACGAAGACCACGCCGCCAAATATTTCCATTCCACCAGCCGTATGGCAGCGCAGACCGCCGCTGCCGCCGGAGCCGGGCAGCTCATCCTGGGCCATTTCTCTGCCCGCTATCGTGACCTGCAGCCAATGCTCGCCCAGGCCCGTGAAATCTTTCCCAACACCCTCCTTGCAGAAGAGCAGCACAAGTACGTGATACCTCTCAATCGAAGATAACCACATTCATTCGTGGCACTTATCTCGTTTGTTTACACTGAATTATACAATTTCGCTTGCTCACTTTTACACAAGCGATATGTTGGAATGTGTTGAGTGTTAGGGATATGAGTGCCACGCCACGCCACGGCCGGCGCTACTTGGCGCGCTCGCGTGCGTTGAGTGCTGCGTGGAAGCGGCGGGCGTTTTCCATATGTCCGGCGAGGGTAGATGCAAAACGGTGACGGCCGTTGAAGCTGGCATCGGCGCAGAAGTAGAGGTAGTCGTGATGCTGATAGCCCAGCACGGCGTCTATGGCCGCCTTGGTGGGGGTGGTGATGGGACCCGGAGGCAACCCTGGATGCTTATAGGTATTATACGGTGAATCGACCTGCAGATGCACGTTCAGAATCCTGCGCAGCGAGGGATCGTTCACGGCATATTTCACCGTGGGGTCGGCCTGAAGCAGCATCCCCCTGCGAAGGCGGTTGATATAGACACCCGCAATGGTGGGCATCTCAGGCTCGTACTTGGTCTCTTCTATCACGATGGATGCCAGCGTGATAACCTGCTCGGGAGTCAGGCCGGCCTGACGGGCTTTCGTCTTGCGGGAGTCGTTCCAGAACGCATTGTATTCCTTGCCCAGGCGGTCCAGCAGCTGCAACGGAGTCATCGTCCAGTAAACCTCGTAGGTGTCGGGAATGAACATCGCCAGGTATGTGTATCGGTTGAAGCCGTGCGACTCCATAATCTGCTTGTCGGCAAGTGCGGCGGAAATCTCCCCGGAACTTGCCTCAAGCTGTCTTGACAGCAGGTCCGACATTCTATCGAGGTCACGCACGAAGGGGCGGACAAGCAGTTTGACGGGAGTCTGCCAGCCGTGGGAGAATACACGCTCTATCTGCTTGTTGTTCAGCCCTCCCTGCAGCTCGTAGTGCCCCGGCTTGAAGGTCTGGGCAAGTTTCATCTGCCGCGCCACAAACTTGAAAGTACCCATATTGCGCACGGCGCCGCTCTTTTCAAGAGAGTCGAGCAGTCCTGCGTAGTCGGTGGTGCGGTAGATGTTGATTGCCTTTGCCCCGGCCACGCTGTTGGGACGGCAGTACGTCATAATGTAAAACGCACCGCAGGCAAGCACTGCAATGGCAGCTGAAACCAGTATCGTCAATATGGTCTTGCGCGGGTTGCCCTTCTTTTTCTTTTTCATTTATCCTTGCGAAGATTGATGATGCTCCCCACCTGAGGCTCGCATCCGGGTTTGAGATTGTTGTATTTGTAGAGCCGGCTCAGTTTGACTGCAAACCTCTGTGAGATGGAGCGCATGCTCTCGCCCTCTTCCACCACGTGCTTGGCCAGATCCTTGGTGCTTTGGTTCCGTTTCGCCTGCAGATAGACCACCTCTCCGGCGGCGATGGTGTGGTCTTTCTTCTCTTCGTTGAAGCGCAGCAGTTCGCCCTTGAAAAGGTTGAACTGGCGTGCCAGTGAGGCGTATGTCTCGGTGCCGGTGGCAATGATGTATATGATGCCGTGCTTCTCGTAGAAGGTATAGTACATATCCACGGTCCCGAGGCTGCGGGGGCGGAAGTGCAGGGGCGGATCTATTTCGCGGGACTGCTCCAGTGCCGATGGCGGGAGCGGGAGGACGACGGGACCTTCTCCGGCAGCCTGTGCAGGAAGGTCGTATTTGTGTAGCCCGTACTCCTCTATGATGCGGATAAGTTTCTCTGCATAAGCGGGGTCGGTGGCATAACCCGCCTTCTTGAGCCCGTGCGCCCACCCCTTGTAGTCGGTCGGCTCCAGGTCGAACAGGAACGAGTATCGGTCGTTGTACCTGAGGAAATCGGAATGGTCGCTGAACGACTGTCCGGCATCGCTGTAGTTGCGGAAGCATTCATTCTTTCGGTCGTCGTCGTGGTGGAATATGGCCCCTTTCCACCCGTGGCACTTGATGCCGAAATGGTTGTTGGCCTCCACTGCCAGCCGTGAAGTGCCGTTGCCCGATTCCAGGCTGGCCTGGGCGAGGGTAATGCTGGCCGGCACACCGCTGGCAGCCATCTGTTCGACCGCCACTGTGCACCACCGTTGGAAATATTTTTCACGCAGGTCGTCGGCGCCTGAGTCAAAGCACATTCCAAACATCAGGACGACCGCCGCAAGGCACTTGGCACTGGATTTCATCGGAAGGAATAGATTAATCAAAGCAAATTTAATCAAAAAGAGCACAAATATCAGTTAATTGTGGTAAATTGCGCTTCAAACCAGCATAAAAAACCTTATAGATATGTTATTGTTACTTTTAATCATCCTTGCCCTCGCAGTGATCGTGGGGCTTTACATTTTCAACACCCAGCGCAGTCTGGTCAATCTCGACGAGATGGCCAACAACGCCCTCAACCAGATTTCCGTTCAGCAGAGCAGCCGCTGGGACGCAGTATCCAGCCTGGTGGCTATGACCGAGAAGTACTCCAAGCACGAGCACGACACCCTGATGGACGTTATCGGCCAGCGCACGAAGTGTACCACCGCTGCGGAAATCAACGATCAGGACAATAAACTGACCCAGGCGCTCGGCCGCCTGATTGCCATCAGCGAGCAGTATCCCGAACTCAAGGCAGACGGTATGTTCAAGCAGACGATGGATTCAATAAACCAGTATGAGAATCTGGTACGTCAGAGCCGTATGGTCTATAATGACAGCGTCACCAAACTCAACCGTATGGTTCGTCAGTGGCCCAGTTCGTTTGTGGCAAGGCTGCTCCGCTTTGACCTGAGGGAATATCTCCAGATTCCGGACGAGAAGAAGGATATGCCGCCTATCAGCAACAGCTAGAGGTAGCGGTAGGCTTCGGGCCCTTCGCAGAAGAGCAAATCTATTATCGAGAGGTTGGGGATGAAACCCAGCTTCCGGACGAATACCTGGTAGTATTCTTTGAAAGGGGAACCGGCTGGTTCCCTTTTCGGGTTTATGGCGCCTCGCAGGTCCCTGACGCCTTCGGGCGCGGAGCAATAGTCGCCTGTGAAGGTGAGGGATGCCTTCAGGTGCAGCATATCAATCAGTTTTTCGGTCAGGGCGGCATTCAGGTCGAAAAGGAATTCGTGCCGCCGCTCCAGGACGGCGTCCAGTTCGTCCCAATAATATTTGTAGAACGGGCTGGGCCCGTATGCGGTGGCGATGGCACTCCGGTGAAGGTGCAGCCAGTTTTTGCCATAATCTATGCGGATGTCCCGTATCAGCCGGCTGCCGCCGTGCTGTACCGGTACCTGCAGCGTCTGCGCCCCGTCGGCAGAGCAGATCTTGCAGCGGTTGCGATAAGATTGCTTCTGGAACGACTCGCACGCCTCTATCTGCGCCGCGCCGCTGCTGGCGACGGCTGCGAACCAGGCTACGGGCGGCAGGTATGCCGTGCTCAGCAAAACCGGACTATTCAACTCCACTGCGCTTGCATATCCCGCGCTTGGAGGCGCGAATGAAACCTGTGATGATTTTGGCGTGCTTCCCCTCAGGATACAACTCGTCTATGATGCGGAGGGCGTCGGAAACGTTGTTGCTCTCTTCGTAGATTATCTTGTAGATGCTCTTTATCTCTTCGATTTCGGCATTGGAAAAGCCTCGGCGGCGAAGTCCGATGGCGTTGATCCCCTCATAGATGGCGTGATTGCCCGCGGCCAGGATATAGGGGGGGATATCCTTGTTGGTTGCGCTTGCCCCGCCCAGCATAGCGTGGTCGCCTATGCGGCAGAACTGATGCACCATAGTCCCCCCGCCCACGATGGCCCAGTCGCCAAGGTCGGTCTCTCCGGCCAGGCCGACGTGGCTTACCACTATGCAGTGGTCTCCGAGGGCGCAGTCGTGTGCTATATGGGCGTATGACATTATCAGGCAGTCGCTGCCCACTTTGGTGAGCCGTTTGCCGCTGGCTGCGGTGCCGCGGTTGATGGTGGCGCATTCGCGGATGGTGGTACGGTCACCGATCTCCACCCAGCTCTCTTCTCCGTCGAACTTCAAATCCTGCGGGACTGCCCCGATCACGGCGCCGGGAAAAACTTCGCACCCGTTGCCGAG
>CACYEB010000080.1 GCA_902773305.1 uncultured Bacteroidia bacterium | reverse complement strand
GAAATCGATGAAATAAGGTTCACGGTCGCAGAGCATCACGTTGCGTGCCTGGAAGTCACGGTACATGAAACCTTTTGGACATCCCGACTCAAGCAGGTCGTCGGCAAGCAGTTCAAGGTCGTCCTGAAGGGCGATCTCGTCAAAGGCGAAACCCGTGAGCTTGAGATAGTCGTATTTAAAATAATTCAGGTCGAAGAGTATACTGCGCCTGTCAAATTCATTCAGGGGGTAGCACACGCCAAAGTCCAGGCCTTCTGCACCCTCGAACTGCAGGCGGGGCAGATACGAGACGGTCTTCAGCAGCAGTTCCCGCTCGCCGGCGCTATAACTGCCGGTCTTGCGCCCGTTGGTGAGAGCCGCAAACAGCGAGTCGTCACCAAGGTCGCTCTGCAGATAGTCCATCGTGTCGGGACTTACCGCAAGGATCTGCGGTACGTTGAGACCCTTGGCCGCGAAGTGGCGGGCGATTGCAAGGAAAGCGCGGTTTTCTGCCTGCACGGTGCCCAGGGTGCCGATGGCGGTGCGTCCGTCGGCCGCTTTCAGCCTGAAGTAGCGCCTGTCACCGCCCGAGGCGGCAAGCATCGCACACGAGGCGGCCTCCACACCGTAATAATCTTTGAACAAACTCTTGATGGTATCTGTATTCATAAGCCTTTATGCTGCACGCATCGTTTTATCCGGACTGACCCTCGATATGAACCCTGATGTGAGCGAGAGTATCACCATAATCGCCGCAAGGGACAGCAGCACCACCGCAGCTATGTATATGAAGTTGAACTCTATGGGGACGTATTTGACAAAGTAGTTGTCGGGGTCAAGGGTGAGTATCTTGAAGTGTTTCTGCACTGCGCAAAGGATTATCGCCAGTGCGGCTCCTGCAGCCAGTCCCCTGGCCACTATGTCGAGCGCCACGTGACGGAACACCTTTGCAACCCCCCTCGAAGTCATTCCCATAGCCTTCAAGAGACCTATGGTGGAGATATTCCGGAAGAGGATTATAAGAAGCGACGATATCATATTGAAACCGGCCACCGTTATCATCAGTATCAGTATCGCCAGAACATTGGTATCCAGAAGGTTGAGCCAGTCGAACAAATTCGGGAATATCTGTTTTACACTGGTAGCGAAAAGGGGCGGGTCGTCATCTGTACTCTCTTCGTAGATCAGATCCGTTATTTCATAATTCTTACGGTCTATATCAGCATTGCCCGAAAGCATTATCTCTATTGTAGAGATTTCGTCTTTTTCCCATCCGTTTATGCGTTGCACCTGACGGATATCGCACAGAATCATCGTATTGTCAAGATTTTCGAGCTGGGCCTCGAACAGCCCGGCAATCTTGAACTTGCGCACTTTGACCTCTTCACCGATAAAATATGCGGTTATTTCGTCTCCCACACCATAGCCCATCCGGTGCGCCAGGCGGGCCGCCATCAATACGTCAGGAGATATCCTGCCGCCGAATTTGGGAATCTCTCCGGAAGAGATGTTGTCTTTGAAGAAAGAGAAGTTATACAAAGAGTCAACTCCTTTGAAATGTGCCCCGTAAATATTATCCGGGGTTTTTATGAGACCGGAGCTGTAGGCGACCCTGAAGTGGCCTTCGACACCCTGCACCGAATCCAGCCTGTCCAGGAAGGAGATATTGTCACTGAACGGAAATTTCTCGTTCATCGGAGTCTGTCCTGGTGCCACCAGGGCCATTGTCCCCATAAAGGCAGATGTCTTGTCACGGATCTCTTTCCTGAAACCCAGAAGCACGCATACCGCCACTATTATCACGAAGATGCTGAGCGCCACCGATACCATACCGATAGTGGTGCTCACCGAACCCATCCTGTCGGAAGAGGCATCGGTGCCGAAGCCCTGGCGTATTTTGCCTGCTATGTACCGATATGCATTCATTTTTTCTGAGGGACAGTCTCCCGGAGTTCTTCCCACAACCCGAGGATGTTACTGACATAGGCGGTTGTAGTACGGCCGATAAATTGGTTGTTGGTGGCGAAGGTGGTTACGACCTCTTCCCAGTCATTGGGATCCTTGCCCTCCGAAAGGGCGTGGTTGCGGCACTGCTCTATGCGTCCGTCACCGGCATTGTAGGCAGCAAGGGCGAATTTTATTATATTAAGGGAGTCAAGCCCTTCCTGCGCATATCTGTTCATAAGGTATTTCAGGTGGAGGCTGCCCGCTTTGATATTGCCTTCCGGACTGAAGAGGTCACTCACGCCATAGCGGGCCGCAGTAACGTCGCTCACTTGCATAAGCCCCTTGGCTTCTTTGTACTCGGCATCCACATAATACTGGCTCTCCTGATACATAAGCGAAGCCAGCAGCAGCCAGTCG
>CACYEB010000079.1 GCA_902773305.1 uncultured Bacteroidia bacterium | reverse complement strand
TTGCTGGCATCAGTAAGGTAGCCGAAACTGCCGAAGCGGAAACCCAGCACCGGCAGGGTAAAGTGCATCGCCCTCACCGGAACTATCTCCACACCGCTTATTTCAAAAGGGGTGTCGGTTATGGTGTGCAATAGGTAGCGCGGTGCACCCGGATACGGGTTCTCTGCAAAGGCGTAACTGTATTCCCGCTTCAGGGACTCCTGGACATATTCTTCGCAGTATATGGGGAACGCCCGCTTTTCAAAATAATTGAAACTGCGCACGTCGTCCAACCCGCCCGTATGGTCCTTGTGGTTGTGGGTGAGCAAGATGGCATCTATATGACGAATGTCCTCACGAAGCATCTGGCTGCGGAAATCGGGGCCGCAGTCTACCAGCAATTTCAATCCCTCGTACTCAACATAGACTGAACTGCGGAAACGCTTGTCCTTCTTGTCGGGCGAGGCACACACCTCGCATCCGCAGCCCAGCATAGGCACTCCGGAAGATGTGCCTGTCCCCATAAATATCACTTTGTTCGACATAACTTACAATATGACATCGACTATCCGTCCCACCAGCGAGGGGTCGTAGTCACGCTCTACCTTTATATAATTCCGGCTGTAACCGAACATCTTGCCATCTTTCTCAGTGCTCTCGAAAAGCACCTGTTCACACCGGCCACGGTTGGCCTCGCAAAAGGCACCGTGCAGGTTATCGCACAATCTCTCAAGTGCCTTTACACGCTCCTTCTTCACACTCTCCGGCACCTGGCCCGGCATCTCCGCCGCCGGTGTCCCCGCCCTTCTGGAATAAGGGAAGATATGGATGAATGCAGGCCGGATCTCCTCCAGGAAACGGTACGTGGAGTTGAAATCGGCATCCGTTTCACCGGGGAAGCCCGCAATGACGTCGATACCAAAGAAGACATTGTCCATCCGGCTTCTGATATACTCGATTTTCTGCCTGAAGAAGCCGGTGTTGTAGCGGCGGTGCATCGCAGCCAGGATACGGTCGCAACCCGACTGAAGCGGTATATGGAAGTGCGGCAGGAATTTGGTGCCCTTGGCTATCCAGTCTATGATCTCTTCTGTGAGAAGGTTGGGTTCTATGGAAGAAATCCTGTAGCGCTCTATCCCGTTGACTTCGTTGAGTTCCTTTATGAGTCCAAAGAAACTTTCTCCGGTGGATTTTCCGAAATCGCCGGTATTGACGCCCGTGAGCACCACCTCCTTGAAACCGGCGGCTGCGATTTGCCGCGCCTGGCCCACAATGGAGGCTATCGGTGCATTGCGGCTGACGCCGCGGGCAAGCGGCACCGTACAGTAGGTGCAATGGTAGTCGCAGCCGTCCTGCACTTTCAGAAAGGCACGGGTGCGGCCAATCGAAGAATGGGCGGGGAAATAGGCATCAGACTCCTCTATGGGTTCCAGGAAAACCTTCCGGCCGGGTGTGTCGGCCGTGGCAATCGCATACAGGTCTCCCTTGTATTGCGAGCCCACTACAGCCCAGACGCCCTCCATGGCTGCCATCTCCTCTGCTTTCAGCTGGGCCTGGCAACCTGCCACAACGATACGGGCCCCGGGAAAGCGCCGGTGAAGCCTGGATATCAGATTGCGTCCTTTTTTGTCGGCATTGGAGGTCACAGAACAGGTATTCACGACATAAATGTCGGCCTCCTCCCCTTCCGTGACAATCTCATACCCGGCTGCCGCGAATTCCCGCGCCCAGGCAGAGGATTCGGCAAAGGAGAGTTTGCAGCCCAGAGTTATGAACACCGCCCTTCCCATATCAGAAACCCAGGGTAACACACGCCGATGTCTGCCCGGTCTGAAGTGCATTAGGAGCATATTCGAACGGAGGCTCGAACTTGCATACGGTCACGCTGGCACCCTTGACTTGCGGGACGTATCGGCGGATATTCTCCAAAATAGTACCGGCCACCTTCTCCAGAAGATTGACCGGAGAGGACATCGCGTCTTTTACGATATTGTACAGAAGGGAGTAATCTACGGTATGGGCAAGATTGTCGCTGCCCGCCGCCTTGCGCAAATCCACGGTACATTTCAGGTCCACGATATAGTCGGCTCCTGCGATGCGCTCCTGCGGGAGGCACCCGTGATATGCACGGAACTTTAGGTTGCGCAATTCTATGACTCCGTTTTTTTTCATAGCTGGAGAGAGGTTATGCCGACAGGACAAACACGCACGGACGCTTGCCGATAGCCGGGACATCTTTTCGCCACCGCTCCACGGTGCGGGTGCGTATAAAGGCATCCCCCAGGGTGATATCGGCGGCAATACAGATGCGCGACGAAGGCGACAGAGTCTGGAGCATATCGGCCAGCAACGCATCGTTGCGGTATGGCGTTTCTATTATTATCTGGGTCTGGCCCGTCCTCCGGGCGAGTTTCTCCAACTCCAGGAGACGGGCGCGGCGCTCTGCCGGCTTCACCGGGAGATAGCCCGTAAAGGCAAAGGACTGGCCGTTCATACCGCTGGACATAAGCGCCATCATAAGCGACGAAGGGCCCACCAGCGGCACCACTTCTATGCCATTTTCGTGAGCCGCAGCCACCAGGATACCGCCCGGATCGGCCACTGCGGGAAGGCCCGCCTCGCTTATGAGGCCGACATCCTGCCCCGACTCCATAAGTGCCACATAGCCGGCGGCGTCTGCCGCTGCAGTATGCTCGTTAAGTTCGTAGAACTCCAGGGAATCTATCCTGCCCTTGAGTCCGGCGGCAGAGAGGAAGCGGCGTGCGGTACGGATCTCCTCCACCACGAAGGTGCGGATATTGGCTATGGCATCGAAAACACCGCCACCAAGCACCTCGCGCGGATCGCCCTCACCCAGCGGCGAAGGAATGAGATATAGCTTGCCTTTCATTGAAAGGCGAAGTTAACTAACTTTTTCGATATTGTTCTCGGCTGCGTACCAAAGATAACCCTCCACCGTATCATATCCCATCCGGCGGAGCATATCCATATAGCGGAGCACCTGGGAGCGATATCCGCCGTGATGTGTGCCGAACTTATAGTCCACCACTGTGACCTTGCCGCCTGATAGCACGACCCTGTCGGGACGGTAGACCTTGCCGTCGGTATCTATGATTGAGAGTTCATTCATCGCCTCCGCAGCGGAGTCAAACCAGCCGTAATCCTTTACCGATTCCAGCATTCCGCCCACAAGGGCGATGGTGCCGGCGCGCTTGTCCGAGGACAATTCTCCGCCCCGTATGGCGGCATCCACGGCAGATTCCGTATCGGCGGCAGTCCTGATTCTTGAAAGGATATCGTGCAGCACAATTCCCCTCTGCCGGGCCGCATCCCGGCCTACGGGATCAAAGAAATCGCTGCCCCGGTAGACCAGCGCCAGCCGTTTGCGGCCTTCGCCACTGCCCTCCATAGGGATGGAGTTGTAGCCATCGAGTTGTATAGGCGTCACCACCTCGCTGTCTTCTTCGCCCGCCGTGTAAGGCGCCCTCTCCCCTACCTCAAATACATTGTCTTTCAAAGACTTCTCTTTTTCAAGCAGGTTGTAGACCATACCAGAAACGCATTTGGTGTCTTTCTTGTTGGCAAACACTATCAGCTCGTGCTTGGCGCGGGTAAATGCCACATATGCCGTGTTCAGGGCGTCC
>CACYEB010000078.1 GCA_902773305.1 uncultured Bacteroidia bacterium | reverse complement strand
CTCGAGTACTTAGCAGCCGCTTCCTTCATCTGGCTTTCAGACAAAATGGGAGTTGCAATGAAAACGGTTTCGTACTGTTTAAGCATTGTTTTGATTAATTAGTTTTGTTAAAATGGGTTGCAAAGATAAAACAATTTCGTCAAAAAGCAACTTAATTTCTAACTTTACAGCCGTTATGACAGATAAACGGCTGCTTGTATTCTCTACCCTCGCCCGCACCCTCAGCTTTGGCGAGACGGCACGCCTGCTGGGCATCAGCCAGCCGGCGGTAAGCAAGCACGTCGCCGCCCTGGAAGCCGAAATCGGCGCCGCCCTTTTTGTACGCTACGGCCGCAGCGTCGCCCTCACCGACAAGGGGCGTGCCCTGCTGCAAATCGCCTCCGGCATCCTGGAAGGCTACGCGGCAATCGACAGCATCAAGGAATAAAAAGAAGGCGGCAATTTCTTGCCGCCTCGCTTTTCTGATTTAGAGTCGATTATTATAATTCGACACCTTTTGGGAAGACGAATATCTCGGGTGTTTCCATCTCAAAAAGCGAAGTGCCACCATCAACTTCGGGCAAAAAGATAACGTCCGTCATCAACGTCATCACACCATCTTCTATGGAACATTCACCGGGTAACAGCCAAAAATCGCCAAGACTAGCATAATTATCATTATCGAACGCTTCTGCCACTGTCAGACCCGTGTCAACGAGTTCGGCCCAGACCGGCACACCGTCAACCATATTGAACATAAAATTGAAACCCTCTACCCAGCAGTCGGGCATAATAAAGAGGTTGGGGTACTCCTCTGTGGTGTAGAGATCCTGCGGCCAAGTCGCATCCTCTTCAAATAACATTGAAAGGAAACCGCTGGTCCACTTGCCTTGGCCCACAAATTTAAGCGTCAGCGCGCGCCGCGCAGAGATGGCGAGTTCGGCGACTCCCGAAGGAGAAACCTGCTCCTCGTCTATCGACATCTTCATTCCGTATGCTTCAGGTCCGAAATCTTCGATGCTGGAGTAGGTAATATCCACACTTGCAACCCCTTCGCCGTCGGCAAAGTCGAATGTGTTCTTGGCGGGAGTGAACTTTCCGGAAGCATCCTCGAACTCAAAGGGCACGCTGACGGCACCCTTGGTATTGCCCCTGTACAATTGTACCACTACCTTGTTCCCGTCTTCCTCACTCATCTCAAAACTGATCTTATTGTTTGGGAAAGACAGCAGCGCAGCATCTTGCGGAAAGTCATATTTAACCCCCTCTCTCTGGCACGAAGCAGAGAAAAGCAGTGCACCCGCAATTAATGTAAGAAATAATATCTTTTTCATCTTTTTGTCGTTTAAGGATTATTTGCCTTTACCCTGTGAGGGATTCTGGTCTTTCTTGTCATCCATATTCTCGTTGCCGTCAAATTCAGCCTTGGGAATCCATAGGATAAAGTTGGCAGAAGCAGGTTTGCTTGTTAAATCAGAGCAAAGTGCAGTGTGATTGGAACCAGACCAGGCACGGTTAAAACAGAGACCGCGGCGCTGGATGTCGAACAGACGGGGATTCTCGCTCCAGAGTTCTACACGGCGCTGGAAGAAGATTTCGTCCATCAGGGTAGAAATTGCGCCGGTAGTATTCGGGTTCAGAGTCTTGTCGTCTTTCATTCCGTCAAGGCGTGCAGTGTAATTATTGTCACGCTTGCTGCCGAGGGAGTTGAGGTACTTGCGAGCATCAGCATACTGACCCAACTCGCAGGCAGCTTCAGCTGCAATCAGGTATATCTCCTCAGCTCGCATCAGGATATTGTCGCCGGTTCCGGAAGCCGCATCAATAAAGACGAGTTTCTTCTGGCACCAGGAGCGGATAGAACCCTGCTCGGTTCCGGGATCACCCCATTTGTTTACACCTACAACAGCCTTCTCATCTTCGGTATCATTCTCCAGGGGAGCTGTCCACCAAGCCTTGCGGGAGTCAGTGTCGGGTATCTGGTCGTAGAGCCAGTTGCCAATCAGGTGACGGGCGGCGGAATAAGTAGTTTTGCTGTCCGCATCCATATGCTCATATACGCAATAGTCGGTAACCTGATCACTCTGGATGGAAAGACCCCACATCACATTCTTCTTGGAAACATCGTTGACTGTCTTGATGTCGTCCCAGGTGCCGATAGTCTGGCCCTTCATAGCCTCCTTGGCAGCTGAGAGAGCTGTTTCAAAATCTTGCTGGACAAGGGCGTGGCGGGCCTGGAGGCCGTAAGCGACCTGGAGGCTGATGTGGCTCTTGTGGAGTTGAGTGAGAGATGTCTTCTTCAGGTGCTCTATAGCGGCTTCGATATCTTTATTTGCCTGCTCGTACACATCCTGTACAGTGCCGCGGCCTTTGCCCACGCTACCTGCAACGGTAGGCTCTGTATAGATGGGCACACCGGGAAGCTGGCGGGTTTCGCTCCCTTCAGCACCACCGTTCTGCTGGAAAGTCTGTACCAGCCACATATAGCAGAATGAACGGACGGCATAGGCCTGTCCCATAACATAATGGAAGTAGTCCGGGTCGCCTTCCATCGTCTCCTCATTTGCGATGATGTAGTTGGCCTGGCAAATAACAGTATAGAAAAAATACCACATCCTGGTCTGGTGACCGCGAACGTCATTAAAATCACCGAATGTATTATAGGCATAGTCGTAATAGAACCAACCGGAGCCCTCACCGTCCATAACGTGGTCTTCTCCCTTGAGGTCCTGGACCAGGATGAAAGCAGGAAGGCCGGAGTTTTCAGATGCCCAACCTGCCGAACTACCCACATTGACATACAGCAGGCGGAACATACCGTTCACGGCCGTCATGGCATTCTCTGCATCGGCGAAGATGCTTGTTCCGGATACCTGGTCTGTAGGGTTTGTGTCAAGATAGTCTTTGTTGCAGCCCGCAAAAAGAGTCAGGGCCGCCATAGCTATAATTGCAAATATCTTTTTCATAGTATCCTTCAATTAAAAGTTTATGTCCAGACCAAGCGAGATTGTCCTGGAAGGAGTGTATGAATAACCGGTACCACCACTAAAGTTGAGCTGAGGGTTCATACCCTTGAGCGCAGTGAACACATAGAGGTTG
>CACYEB010000077.1 GCA_902773305.1 uncultured Bacteroidia bacterium | reverse complement strand
TATATCGATATCAGCATCTCGCTCTGCGGAGCCTCTACGGTAAAGGTCTCCGTGGTGTTGGGCGTGGTGCGGTCACGCAGGCTGCCGACCTTGATTTCAAAGTTGTTGGAAGGAACCTCACGGCCGAAATTGTGGCGGTTCTGGATCACCTTCATATCCTTTATGCCGTACAGCGACACGGTCACCTGGTCTTTCCAGGCGGCTTTGTAATCCAGTTTTATGTGCTGGGCTCCGTTGCGAAGCCTCAAAGGTTTGCGGTAAACCACCTTGCCGCCGTCAAACACCTCCAGTTCCAGAAACAGGTCGTCGGCAGATGTACCCACCATAAAGTCTATGGCGTCCTTCTCTTCCACGGGATAGAAGAACATCTCGCGGTCAACCGGACAAGCGGAATCGTCGGCAGAAAGCAGTACCACGGAAGACTTCCCGCCCTGGCCGCCGGCGGACGTCTCCGCCCCGTATTCCAGGGAATATTCGCCGCTTGGCAGCGAGGCGAATGCCGTCTGTATGGTTTCGCCAAACCGGAATTTGCCCTCCGAGCGTACCCTTCCCTTCAGAACCAGTTTGTACCAGCCCTCCACAGGCTGGTCAACGCCGTCACCGTTGACGGCGCCGATGGTGAGGGTTCGTACCTTCGCCTTGTTCACCAGGAGCAGGGTGTCCATCCGGTACTCGTTGTCAAATACAGGATTGAAAGAGAGCGCCTCGCGCGCAGCCGAAAGGACCTTGCTGCTTTCGCAGGTTTCGCCGCCGGGGGCCACCGACTTGACGGTGATGCGGTGCATTGCCACCTTGGCTTCGGGAGCGGAAGGCATCTCGGTGGTGAAGGGTACCTCAAAACGGCCTGAGGCATCGGTAACGGTTTCGCCCTGCGCAATGATCCTGTTCTTCGAAGACCAGTAATATGCCATTGCCTCAACGGTATATTCCACACGGGCATCGGCAACTCCCTCCGATGTATAACCAGTCACACGACCGGCCTGCACGACTGCATCGCCGCACTTGTATATTTCGCTTACCTTTTCGAGTTCTATCTTGTACTTGGGATCTTTGTAAGCCTCCACGTTGAAAGATGCCCCACCCCGTTCACTGTCGAGGTGCCATACGCCGTTCTTTCCCGAAGCGGGAATTACAAAAGAGCCTGCAACCGATCCCATCGGGTTGGTCGTCAGCGTCAGCACGGAGGTGGCACGGTCGCTGGAGGGAGCATAGAGTGACACCGTTATCTTCTTGTCTGCAAGCACCTTGCCTTTTTCGTAGTCGGTAGTAAGGGCTATCAGTTTGAAATGGACCGTATCGCCCGCACGGTAGAGGGTACGGTCGGTGTAAATATAGTGTACCGTCTCGTTGGAGCGGCTGCGGAGCTGATTGCTTTCGGGCCGGGAGATGTTCACGGCCGGCGACCACTTGTCACCCCCCGCTTCGGCAGCGATCTGCGCCGAATACCGCTTCTTTGAGAAAATATTCTGGCTGAGGGGAGTGAACCCCGACAGTTGATAGGCCTTCTGGGAGATGTATCCGGGAGTCACAAATCCTTCCTCCACCGCCTTGTCATCTTCATAAAGGTCGCTCCAGGCATAGATGGTGGCATTGCCGTAGGGTTTGCCGGTTTTGGCATCTGCGACATAAACTTCGTTGCTGCCGTCCACCTGACGGGTGGCGAGAGCCACGCGGCTCACATAGATCAGTTCATATTCGCTTTTGTCACCGGCGCTGTTGACCACGACATAGATTCCCCCCACGGCAAAGCCATATCTGGTGGTGATGGTTTCGTGGATGTTATAATCGCCCTTGTAGTCGGTCATACGCTGCCTGGAAACCAGTCTTCCGTGACTGGGGAGCTGCTTGAGGAGTTCGCCGCCGGCAATCTGGTACCGGTCGTTGAGCCTGTATACGGCAAACTCGCTCTCCTTGATGTTGCGGGCGGAGAGTTCAAACTCCAGGGTCTCGCCAGGATATATGAAACTCTTTTTTGAAGATATGCCTATACTTTTGGAGTCCATCCCCTCCACCATTGCCAGCCATTGCTTGCGGTATTCCGATTTCGGGAACACCTCGGCAGCCTTCAGGCAAGCCTTGCGTACCTCGCGATACCGCTGGCCGCTGCGGTTGCGGACATTGTCGGCCTCGCTCTTCATACGCGACGTCTTTTCGTAGATAAGGGCATCCACCGCAGGATGGTTGACATACTCCTCTATATAGCGGTCAAGGTTGTCGAACAACTTGCGTTGCAAGGCACTGTAGGCAGGATAATACTTGTTGGCCTCTTTCCAGTTGTATTTGGACAGGCACTCGTATTTGGTGCGCATAATCCTGTACTGCTCAAGGATATCTCCATTCTTTTCGGCAATTTTCTCAAGCTCTGTGAGATAACCCGCCGCCGTCTGCGGCTTGCCCTCGGCAATGGCTGCCTCTGCCTTGGCCCACAGAGTTTTATACTCCTCCTGTGGCCACATCTGTGCGTTGGGAGAAAAGGTCAGCGCCAGCAATAAGAACAACTCTTTCATAGATAAGCTCTTTTATTAACAGAAACGTCTGACGACCTCGTCGTAAACCCTGCCGCAGCTGCCGTCGTCGGTATACTTGTTGAACCGGGAAATGCAACTCTGCGGCACGGGCAGGGCAAGGCCGTCTGAGAGTATCTCGCAAATGGCGTTCCAATCTTTGGCACGGGTCGCCTCCAACAGCGAATAATCGAAATAGAACGGCCGGCAGACGCGGATATAGTCGTCATAGTCAAACGGGGCAAGGATAACCTTTTTGCCCGTAATAATATAGTCGAAATAGACACTGGAGTAGTCCGTAATAAGGATGTCCGTCCCGCCCAGGAATGTATACAGATCGTCTATGTCGTGGTCGTCGATGCACAGCAGGCGCTCCGGCAAGGCCTCTGAAGCCGCCCCTTTCAACTGCAGGTCATAATAGTGCCCCTTGTATATGAAAACCATATTCCGCTCCTGCAGCACCTTGCCCAGCTTGCAGGCATCAAAGCCGAATCCCCCGAACGGGTCGAACGGAATACCTTCGCCGACCGTTGTATCGCGGAACGTAGGCAGATAGACTATCTTTACAGAACCCGGCCAGCGGGCCTCGATGCTTGAAGTGAGGTGGTCGCCGCCGGCAAACAGGGCATCGTTGCGCGGCAGGCCGGTGACGGCATTCGCCCCGGGTTCAATGCCGAAGGCAGAGCAGAATATCGGACTGAAGAAGTCCGACAGGCTGCACACCATATCGTAACGGATGAACTCCCAGGGCAGCACCAGGCGCCTTAGCAAAGTCTTTATCCTCTTCCAGGCGGTATCCCTTACCATAAAGCGGCGGGCATCGCGACCGATGACCTTTATGGGACAGCCGTGCCACAACATCACTATCCTGCAGCCGTTGAGACTCTTCTCGCACACATCCGCGGCAGAGGTGGAGACAAACGCCGCAAAGGCACGGCGGCAAATACTGCGGCCGCGTCGGGAATTCCTGTATTCCACCCTCCGCCCCTGCGCTTTGAGGTCATTGTATACATCGGGGCTGTCGGTAATCCAGACCGCGGTGATTTCGGGATGGCAGGCACACACATACTCGAACATGGCGCGGCTGTTGTCACCGTATCGGTCGCCGAACCAGGCACCGAACACCCAGAGGTCCGGGGTGCGGTGAACCAGGCGCTGCGCCCACCACGACGGAAGCGAAAAAAGGCCGGACAGGGCGTGGAAAAAGTCACTGCCGCTCATCGTCAATCATATTTAAAAAGCGTTCCAGGGCATACATCAGCCACCGCTGGTTGCCGTCGTAGCGCTTCAGGTCGATATCGCCGCGGAATTCGGGGCGCTGCGGTCCCTGCCAGCCACGGAAATAGTTATCCACCGGACGCGGCATAGCCACTTTCCGGGGAGGCTCTTCGCCATATTTGAGGTGGAAAAGCTCCCGCACCAAATATTTGGATTCGCCGCTTCTAATCCGGTCCAGATCGAGGGGCTCTGCCGGTGTCAGGCGCTCGTAGGGGTCGGAATATGGCATAGAGGCCGTTTCAAAGGCGTTCTTGTACGAACTGTAGCTCTCTATGGTGTTCGGTCCCGCCATAAAGGACATAAAATCTATCTTGTCGCCGCGGCGGTAGGGTTCGAACAGGGAACTGACGTCAGCCGGATTACGGAGCACCCCTGAAGGCTCGACATAAATGTAACGCCTTATAAACTCCTCATAGCCCCAGTCCCTTGACAGCAGCTGGTCCATCCCGCCGAACACGTAGTCGGCGCCGTCGCCGATTATCATACGTTCTACGCCGTCGGCCTTCGCCTGACGGGCGGCAGCGCAGATCTGGGGTTCTATCGAATGTACAGGCGCCCCGCGGTGCCTCATCACTGAGGGAAGATTCTCCTGCACCACGCCCCAGTCGATATCGACGTAGTGCAGCCTCATCTTGTTCAGGGCCGCGAAACGCTCTGCGCGGTGAAGCTCCTCCCGCTGATACTCACCGCCCAGGAAACGGAATGTGTAGGCATCGCATCCCTTCATATACGCGGCCAGGGAGGCGGAGTCCATACCTCCGGAGAGCAGAAGGGCAAGGCGCTGCCCTTTCAGACCGTCGAAGACCGCTCCCACCGCTGCGTCCAGGTCGGCGGAAGTGGCCACCCTGACACAATCCTCCGCCGCTGGCAGCGAAGCTTCGACGTGCCGCAGCCCAGGTGCGAACTCCACGCCGGCATACGGTACGAAGCGGAATGCCAGAAAAGCGCTGCAGCAATAGTTCAGGTCTGTCATTTGTCCTGACGCAGTTTCTCCAGGGTTTCGTTAATCAGCGTAGAGGACGTCCCCCTGGTGTAGGGGAAATATACTATCTCCACCCCTATCTCCTTGAACTGACGTTCGTATTCATTCCATTTGGGCGTCCCCTTCCAGTCGTCTCCCACGAACATCACATTGAAATGAAGACGCTCCCAAGCCGCCATCTTGTCCATATTCTCCTGCGCCACGACCTCATCTACATATTTTATGGCAGCCACTATCTGTTTGCGCTCTTCAAAGGGAATCACCGCCTGTTTGTGCTTATAAGAGACAAGGGCGTCCGTAGATACCCCCACTATAAGATAGTCGCACTGCTCCTTTGCCTTCCGGAGCAGATTGAGGTGACCTATGTGGAACAAGTCGAAGACTCCCGTGGTATATCCTATCTTCATATATTCAAATCATTTATCACCGTATTCACCCGGTTCTGCATAGTATGGCGGGAGCGGACCAGTTCACAGGCACGGCGCGCCTCCTCGCTCCTGTCCCCTTCCAGTGCCTCCCGGATAAGGGCATTCATCTGCTCCTGAGTTTCATATATCCCGACGTTCCCATCGGGGAAAAGTTCCTTGATATAAGGGTTGGCGTCACAAACCTGATAGGCCCCGGAGGCGCATATCTCAAACACCTTGGGGTTGGCCCCGTCGCTCTGCTGCTCGTTGTGGATGTTGAGTACCACCCTGGCGCGGTTGTAGAGTTTGTTGACCTCCTCCGGCTCTATATTCCGGTTGGTGTATATGTCCCGCCGCTCGCGCAGAAGGGCCTTAAGGGGATTCTTGTACCAGGGTTTGTAAATTCCAAACACCTTGATCTTCTTTCCGGGAAAGGCTTTTATTACCCCTTTGATATATTGCTGACGACGCCTGGAGTGGTACAAATCTCCCACAAAAAGGATGTCTATGTCTTTTTTCGTCCCTTCTATTGGATGATAGTAACCGGTATAAGCCGCCTGCGGCAGGAACAAGGCCTTTTTGCCCTGCGCGGCATAAAAGGCGATATCGCCCCTGTCATAGCAATAAAACCGGTCCACGTGGTCTATATGCCCCTCTATGACCGGGATATGCTTTACGCTGTCGAAACACCACAGTGCCACCCTTGCCCTGCTGCGGAAATAATCCAGGGTCGGGGGCAGGAGTACCTCCCCGTTCATAATAAACACGATGTCCGGGGCAAACTCATCAAAAATGTCTATGAAATGCCGCTGACGTACTACCCGGTTCCTGCGGCGGTATTCCTCCTTGTCCCGGGCGAATTTGAAAGCCAACTTCCTGCGGAAATCATACGGATCCACAGGAGTGTCGTAGGCAGCTACACAGACCTCGAAGCCGGCTTGGTGAAAAGCGTGCGTTACACCAAATCCAAAATGGAAAAATGTCGGAGCTATGATGAGAACCCTTGGCAGTGCCATATCATCATAGCGTTTTATTGCTTTACCGCGTATGTAATATGCATTCTGGGGCGGCGTGCGGCACCGTTGCCGTTGATTGCACCCCTGCAGTAATTGAGATAATCGACGTAATATATAGTCGAAGAAGACGACGAACTGCTTGAGAGACTGTTGTAATAGTTGTAGTAGTTCATCATATTGTAATAGTCGTAATAGTCTCCGTAACCGCCATAGCCGCCGTAACCACCGTAGCCCCCATAGCCATAGCCGCCATAACCGTAGCCATAGCCGCCGTAGTACATATTATAGAGGTAGTTGTTGTAGTAATTGTTATAGTAGGAAGTGTCTTCTTCGCTCTCGTCATCCTCGCCTGTGTAGTAATTGAAAAACCAGAGGTCCCAGCTGTCGTTGAGTTCCTTGTCCTGGTCTATCATCTTGATGATGTTCTGGACATAGAGGGTGACGTCAGGCTTGTAGTATTGCAGCGAACGGTTGATGTCGCCGCGGTCGAAGGCGCTGTCGTATATCGCCGAAAGCGGATAATACTGATAGTCGTCGTAGGCGAACTTGTAGCGGGTGGCGGGATAGAGGCTGGAGGGATATTTGTCCGTGACGGAATAATCCCCGTCGGGGACATCGTATGGCAGCTCGATGGAGGCCCTGGTCACGATTATGTCCTTCAGGCTGACTCCCTCGCGGGCAGTCCATGCCGATATGCTGTCGCGGATGGCCTCCCCTGAGATATGGGGCTTGATGCCCGCCATACCTTCGTAATAGACAGTCTCGAGATCGTTGTCTCCATCAACTTCAAATACGCTGCTGGAGTGGGTATAAAGCTCCGTTGCGAAACTCGACCCGACTTTGAAGGCCACCGTGGTGTCACGCCGCGTACCGGCATCGTTGGTAGAGGTAAAGGTAAACAGGATGCCCGCCGCCTTGAACTTGGTGAGACAGCCCCCCGGAGCACCGCCCAGAGGCTTGTCCGCCTTGACGTAGATGCCGTAAAAACGCTTGATGAAGAGTTCGGTACTGTCCAGTTCCTCCCTTGTGGCATCCATATAACGGCTTGCAAACGAATCTTTCAGGGGTATCGTCAGGGTATCGCTGCCATTGTATATCACCGCCCCGTCGGAAATCTCCTCTGACAGATAGTCGCGCTTCTTTATGGAATTGCAGTAAATCTTGGTGGTATCCATCGGAATACCGAGGGAATACACGTGTATGTTCTGCGGCAACTCTTCCTGTCCGTCCAGGAAAGTCTGGGCGCTGTGCTTTACAAACAGGAGCTTGGCGCTCTTGTACACCGGGTTTTCACCCCAGGGAATAGTATCGGGGGGCGTTACTGTTGCGGCTATTTCCGCAGTGGTCTCTCCGAAGAGTTCGTCGGTGATGTTGCCCAGTACCATATACGACGTGCTGGTCTGCAGGCTGTCGGCCATCTTCATCCCCAGCGGAAGATTGAAGGAGAAAGTCTTCACCTTGAGGTCGCGATCGGTGGGAACATACACCGAACCCAGGGTCTGGTTGACTTTGATGCAAGAACTTACAGAGATAATCGCAAGCGCAAAGGCTGCCAGAACTAATACCCGATGCTTTGCAGTAAACATCCCTTATCCTAAAATTTGATCGTAAAAAGTGTTGTACGCCTCTATGTAAGAGGTGTCCTCCGTGCTTATCGCGGGGCTGGAAATCATCGGAACCTTGTTCTTTGCGATGAATTTTTCCAGATCGGCATTGATACCCGTCGCCGCCTTGATGACACCGTCGCTGTAGCGCACGGCAAGTTTCGCAAGATTTATGCCAGTGGGCTCTTCCAGAAGCGAAACGTCCTCGGCCTGTATGTTCTCGAAAACGACCTTCGAGGCCATATCCCGGGCAAATGACAGATTGTCAAGATCGTCGTACAGCGAAAGCACGACCTTGCTGTCGGCAAAAATCGGGTCCTGATTGTAAACCTTCTTGAGATAGAGCGGCATCAAAAGCGAAATCCACCCCTGGCAATGAACCAGATCGGGCTTCCAGCGGAGCTTCTTGACCGTCTCCAGCACACCGCGGGCAAAAAACATAGCCCGCTCGTGATTGTCTGCAAAGAAATTGCCTTCAGCATCACAATCCACGGCCTTGCGGTGGAAATAATCTTCGTTGTCTATGAAATAGACCTGCATACGGGCCGACGAGATGGAAGCCACCTTGATGATGATCTGGCGGTCTACACCGCCCACCACTATGTTCATTCCGGAGAGCCGGATGACCTCGTGCAGCTGGTTGCGGCGCTCGTTTACGCAGCCGTACCGGGGCATAAACAGACGGATCTCACGCCCCTTCTCCTGGATGCCCTGTGGAAGATAACGACCGGCAATGGCAATGTCCGACTCCGGCAGATAGGGGAATATCTCGGAGTTGACGAAAAGGACTTTTCTGGGTTCGCTGGGCATCTATTGCGGCATATTAAGGCAAAATTCGTACAAAGGTAATAATTTTTTTTAACTTTGAATGCCAAAATGCAATTATCCGATGAAAAAAGACAACAGTAAGATGGTGGTGCGCAGACTTGTACGCTCTTATCTTACATCTGTCATAAGCATATCGCTGGTACTTTTCCTGGTGGCCTCAGCACTTTTTGCCTGGTTCAACACCAAAGGCCTGGCAGACTATTTCAAAGAGAATGCGGTGGTGTCAGTAATCCTTAAAAACGATGCCACGGAACAGCAGGCGCTGGATTTGCAAAAGAAATACGGAACGCTCGGCTTTGTTTCAGCCACCAAGTACATCTCCAGGGAGCAGGGTCGCAAAGAGATGGAAAACCTTCTGGGAGAAGACTTTCTGGATGTATTTACCACAAGCCCGATACCCATTTCGCTGGAGGTTAATCTGAAGAGCGACTATTTCTCAAAAGATTCGCTGCAGATGGTGCGCAACGTCCTGGCCGGCAACCCGCTGGTGCGCGAAGTTGTGTTCCAGGAGTCGTTGGTAGAGGCTATGAACAGCAACCTCAACAAGATCGGCCTCGCCGTCGCCGCGGTCATCGTAATTTTGCTGGTAATCTCCATAGCCCTTATAGCCAATACCGTACGCCTGAACATCTTCTCCAGGAGATTCACCATCCACACTATGCGGCTGGTCGGAGCCAAGCGCGGTTTCATCCGCAAGCCGTTCACAAGGCAGGCCTTCTGGCAGGGGGTGATATCCTCCCTGATAGCCTGCGGCGCCTTCGCCCTGCTGCTGCGGTATGCCCGCAGCAAGATTGGCGATATGTTCGGCCTCTTCTCCAAAGAAGTAATTATTCCTATCTTTGTCATCGTGTTCGCGGCCGGTATCCTGATATGCGTGTTCACCGCCATATATATGGTCAACAAGCTGTCGGACATATCCAAAGACGATTTATACATTTAGCTGATGAGTAAATTCTCGGTATCCCCCGCGGGGGTTAAAACGATGCTGGCAGGCCTGATACTGATGGTGGCCGGCTTCATCCTTATGATCGGGGGCGGCAGCAGCGACCCCGACGTGTTCAATGAATCGATGTTCTCTGCAATGCGCATCACAGTGGCGCCGATTGTGATATTGCTGGGAATAGCTGTGGTTATGGTGGGCATTCTCCGCCGGCCGAAAAACAAGGAGGAATAGCTTATGACTTGGTTCGAAGGTATAATCCTGGGACTGATCCAGGGACTCACCGAATTCCTGCCGGTGAGCAGCAGCGGCCACCTGGCAATCGCCAAGGCCCTTTTCGGGATAGAGACCACCGACCTGACATTCGAAATAGCGGTCCACGCCGCCACTGTGCTGAGCGTGATTGTGGTGTTCTGGAAAGATATAGTCAAACTGTTTCAAGGCCTCTTCAAATTCAAGCTGAACGAAGAGACGCGGTATGTCTTCTTGCTTTGCATCTCTATGATTCCCGTCTTCATCGTGGGGGTTTTCTTCAAAGACAAGGTAGAGGAAATCTTCGGCACAGGGCTTGTCGTTGTGGGCGCAGCCCTTCTGGTAACCGCCCTGCTGCTGATTATCAGCCAGGTTTATAAGCCGAAACGGGAGGATATCAACTGGTGGCGCGCCCTTGTCATCGGCTGTGCCCAGGCCGTTGCCGTCATCCCCGGCCTGTCCCGGAGCGGTTCGACCATCGCCACCGGACTCATCTGCGGCGTAAAGCGCGAAGAGATTACCCGATTCTCTTTCCTGATGGTGCTGGTACCCATATTGGGCGAAGCCTTCCTGGACCTGGTGGGCGGAGGGTTCGCCGCTTCCAGCGCAGGTGTCCTGCCGCTTTTGTTGGGATTTCTGGCCGCCTTCGGCAGCGGCCTGTTCGCCTGCAAGGCGATGATCGCCATCGTCAAGAAAGCCTCCCTAGGCTGGTTTGCAGCCTACTGCGCGGTCGTGGGCATACTCTGCATAGTTCTCTCTTAGCACGATGGCTGCCGGAGGGCGATATATCTTTGCTTCCGATATGCATCTGGGTGCCGGCGGCGGCGAAACCGAAGAAGAGTTTATCCGCTTCCTGAACCATTTGCCGTCAGACACCGCCGCCGTATATCTGCTGGGGGATGTATTTGACTTCTGGTTTGAGAGGCGGCGGCGCCCCTTCGGCTTCGAACGGGTGCTGGACGCCATCGCGAAAGTCGTTGCCGGCGGCATTGCGGTCTATTTCCTTCGCGGCAACCACGACTGGTGGACATTCGGCCGCCTGGAGCGTCTCACCGGCCTCAAGGTCCTCGGCCCGCAGCCCGTTACCCTCACCCTGTCCGGCAAAAGGTTCTGCATAGCCCACGGAGACGATCTGGGGCCGCTGAGTATCAAGGTCCGCATCACCCGCGCCTTTCTCAAAGGACGCCTGAACATCTTCTGTGCAAGATACCTTGTACCGGAGAGCTGGCTCTACGCCTTTGCCCGCAAATGGTCCGGCCACAGCCGGCACGTCAACGACCTCAACCCGTATGTTTTTACCACCCGGGACCCGCTCTACCGCTTCGCCTGCGAATACGAGAAAGACCATCCGGTGGATTATTTCATATTCGGCCATATCCACCGTCCCATAGACATCCGTACCCCCGGAGGAGCCTCTATGCACAT
>CACYEB010000076.1 GCA_902773305.1 uncultured Bacteroidia bacterium | reverse complement strand
CTCGCTGATGCGCTTGCGGTTCTCTATCGGCGCGCTGCCGGCGCTTTCCAGATAGCCGTTCACCTCTGCCGGCGTAAGGGATGTCTGCTCCAAGGCGGACCGGCACCTTTCAATCTCCTCATATTTCGCCACCATTGCTCCATATCTCTCTTGAGAAATCAGGCCCAGGCCGTAGCCCTTTCCCGTAAGGCGACGGTCGGCGTTGTCCTGGCGCAGAAGTATGCGGTATTCCGCGCGGGAAGTGAACATCCGGTAGGGTTCATCCACCCCTTTGGTAATCAAATCGTCTATCAGTACGCCTATGTATGCCTCGTCGCGCATCAGTATGAACGGCTCTTTGCCGCGGAGCTTGAGAACGGCGTTTATACCAGCCATAAGGCCCTGTGCCGCAGCCTCTTCGTACCCGGTAGTACCGTTGACCTGGCCGGCAAGGAAGAGGTTTTCCACCACCCGGCTCTCCAGAGAAGCCTTCAACTGCGACGGGTCGAAATAATCATATTCCACGGCATACGCCGGACGGAAAATCTTTATGTTTTCGAATCCCTCTATCTCCCGCAGCGCCCTTATCTGGGTCTCTGTGGGAAGCGACGACGAAAAGCCCTGCAGATAATATTCACAGGTGTTCCAACCTTCGGGCTCCAGGAAAAGCTGATGGGTGGTTTTGTCTGCGAACGTCCGCAGTTTGTCTTCGATCGACGGACAGTAGCGGGGCCCTATCCCGGTAATGCGGCCGGTGAACAGCGGCGACTGGTCAAACGCACTGCGCAGGATGTCGTGTACCCTTGGGTTCGTGTGAACGATGTAGCACACTTTCTGTGGCCGGCCGGACTGGATTGCAGACGGCTCGCCGCCAAACGAGAAGCGGGCGGGGGAGGCGTCTCCCTCCTGCACCTCAAGTGCGGAAAGGTTTATGCTGCGGGTGTCTATGCGGGGCGGCGTACCGGTTTTCATACGGCCCACCGCGATGCCCGCCTCGCGCAGCTGGCCGGCTATGTGATAGCTGGCCAGTTCGCCTATCCTGCCGCCGTCGCACATCTGCTGCCCAATGAATAACTTGCCGCCAAGAAAGGTGCCGGCGGTGATGATGACCGCTTTGGCGGTGAAGGTGGTGCCCATCTTGGTGGTAACGGCCCTTATGCTGCCGCCGTCAAAGGAGAGCGATGACACTGTGTCCTGCCATATATCCAGATTGGGCGTCTGTTCCAGTATTTTGCGCCACTCGAGGGTATACTGCATCTTGTCGCACTGTGCCCGGGGACTCCACATCGCCGGCCCCTTGCTCTTGTTGAGCATCCTGAACTGCAGCGTACTGCGGTCGGTCACAATGCCCGTGTAGCCCCCCAGTGCGTCTATTTCGCGCACGATCTGCCCCTTGGCGATACCTCCCACCGCGGGATTGCACGACATCTGGGCGATGTTCCGCATATCCATAGTGACCAGCAGAGTGCTCGCCCCCATTCCGGCGGCAGCACAGGCGGCTTCGCATCCGGCGTGGCCGGCGCCCACAACTATGACGTCATAATCGTATTCCATTGCTCGAGGGCGGCGTTTTCCGCCATACGCATCTGTTTCTGCTGTGTTTCTGTACGGTCGTCAAGGCCGCAGAGGTGCAGCAGGCCGTGAACCACCACCCGCATCATCTCCCGCTCGAAGCCCTCTCCGTATTCGTCGCCGTTTGCACGTACGGTCTCCACGCTTATGAAGATATCGCCGTCTATCTTGAGGGATGAGACGTCCTCACGCGAATCAAAGGTAATGATGTCGGTATAATAGTCGTGCCCGAGATACCGCCGGTTGATATCCAGCAGGTAGTCGTCGCTGCAGAAGATGTAGTTCAGGTCACCTATTGCATAGCCGCGCTGTGCGGCTACACTTCTTAACCACGCCTTGATTTTGTTTTTACTTTTAATATCAAAATCTGTGTTTTCTTTAAAAAAAGAAATCATTTGCTAACTTTGCGTACTTTATGAATTTTGACAAAAGTATCAAATTATATAAACTTCTAAAAACTTATTGAAATGGCAAAAGTAACAGTAATCGGCGCAGGCAACGTAGGTGCAACCGTTGCCAACGCAGTCGCTCACACCGGTTGTGTGTCCGATCTCGTCCTGATTGACATCAAAGAGGGACTCTCCGAAGGAAAAGCTATGGATATGATGCAGACTGCCAAACTTTATGGCTTTGACACCCGCATCAAGGGCGTTACCAACGACTACAAAGCCACCGCCGGCAGCGATGTCATCGTGGTGACTTCCGGTATCCCCCGCAAGCCCGGAATGACTCGCGAAGAGCTCATCGGCGTAAATGCAGGTATCGTGAATTCAGTTGTCAAGAGTGCGGCGGAATACTCTCCCAACGCCATCTTCCTGATGATCGCCAACCCTATGGACACCATGACCTACCTTACCTACAAGACCTCCGGTCTCCCCAAGAACCGCGTCATCGGTATGGGCGGACAGTTGGACAGCAGCCGTTTTACATATTACATCAGCCAGGCCCTGGGCGCTGCCGCAAGTGATGTGGGCGGTATGGTAATCGGCGGCCACGGCGACACCACAATGATTCCCTTGATTGACCGTGCAACATACAAGGGTCTCAAGGTTAAGGAACTTGTTTCCAAAGAGGTAGCCGACAAGATCGTTGCCGACACTATGGTCGGCGGCGCAACCCTCACCAAGCTTCTGGGCACCAGCGCCTGGTACGCACCCGGCGCAGCCGCAGCAACCATGGTAAAGGCAATGGTTCTGGATCAGAAGAAGGTATTCCCCTGCTGCGTTGCCCTTGACGGCGAATATGGAAAGAAGGATATCTGCATAGGTGTTCCCGCCGTTATCGGCAAGAACGGTGTAGAGAAAGTCATCGAACTCAAGCTCAGCGCAGAAGAAAAAGAGGCTTTCGAAAAGAGCGCCGAAGCCGTCAGCAAAACCAACAGCGTCCTCAAGGAAATGGGTCTGGTAAAATAATTGTTAACATATTTTTGACAAATCAATTTATTCTTTATAATTTTGAGAGCTAAAGAATAACAAGGATATGGAACTCAAGAAATCACCCCAAGCCGATCTTACCAAGAGTTCGACTATGTTTCTGGAGATAGGCCTCATCGCCGCCCTCGCCATTGTGCTTCTGGCATTCGAGTGGAAATCCAAAGACATAAAGAAAGCCGAGCTTGCTGCCAACGACATCATCGCTGCAGAGGAAGAAATCATCCCCATCACGGAAGAAGAGCACGTTGTACGCCCCAAAATGCCTACAATCCCCATCCTTTCCGATGCCATCGATATCGTGGATGACGATATCAAGGTAGATGAAGAGATGTTCTCCTTTGAAGACAGCGAAGACCTCGGCGTCAATATGAACGACTATGGATATGAGGTCGGTGAGGAATCCGTGGAAGAAGAGGCTATTCCGTTCGCTTTGGTAGAGCAGAAGCCTATGTTCCAGGGTGGTGATGCAAATGCGTTCTCAAAGTGGGTCAACCAGCATCTGGCATATCCTGATATCGCCAAGGAGAACGGTATCCAGGGCCGCGTTACTCTCCAGTTCACCGTCAATACCGACGGCAGCGTCAGCGGTGTCAAAGTGCTCCGCGGCGTAGACCCTTCGCTCGACAAAGAGGCCGTGAGGGTTGTTTCGAGTTCGCCTAAATGGACTCCCGGAAAGCAGCGTGACCGCCCGGTGAAGGTTACCTACACATTCCCTGTTATTTTCCAGCTTAAATAATTATTTGTAAAGAGTTTTCAAAAGGTGGCCGGCAAACCCCGCCACCTTTTTTATTGCAAAACCGGTTTTCAATGGAAAGTGCTGTAGTAGCGGCGGTCATCCGGGACAAGGAGTTGATACGGCAGAGCGAGGAGTATCTGGACGAGTTGGTATTTCTGGCAGAAACGGCCGACATTTCGGTGCAGAAACGTTTTGTACAACGACTCGACCACCCTTATTCCGGGACCTATTTCGGCAGCGGCAAACTGGCCGAGGTCAAGGCTTATGTGCAGGATAACGCCGTCGACTATATCATTTTCGACGATGAGTTGAGCCCGACCCAGATGCGCAACATAGAGAAGGAGACCGGCTGCAGCGTGATAGACCGCACCGGACTTATTCTGGACATCTTTGCCCAGCGCGCCCGTACGGCTTATGCCAAGACGCAGGTAGAACTGGCCCAGTATCAATACCTGCTTCCCAGGTTGACCGGTATGTGGACCCATCTGGAACGGCAGCGGGGCGGTATCAATATGCGCGGACCTGGAGAGAGCCAGTTGGAGACGGACAGGCGCATTGTGCTGGACCGCATCTCGCGCCTTAAAGAGCAACTGAAGAAAATAGACCGTCAGATGGCTTCCCAACGTGGCAACAGGGGCAGTCTGGTGCGCATTTCCCTGGTCGGATACACAAACGTAGGCAAGAGCACCCTGATGAATCTGCTGTCCAAAAGCGATGTTTTTGCAGAAAATAAACTTTTCGCCACCCTGGACACTACCGTCCGGAAGGTTGTGCTGGAGAATGTGCCCTTCCTGCTGAGCGATACCGTGGGATTCATCCGCAAACTTCCCACCCAACTCATAGAGGCTTTCAAAAGTACCCTCGACGAGGTGCGTGAGGCCGATATACTGATGCACGTGGTGGATATTTCGCACCCAAACTTCGAAGACCAGATCAAGGTGGTGAACAAAACCCTGCAGGACATCGGTTGTGCCGATAAACCGGTTTATATGGTTTTCAACAAGATAGATGCCTACACTGCGGAATATTACGACGAGTTTTCACTGGACGAAAAAACCGACCGCAACCGCACCATAGAAGAGATTAAAAACAGCTGGATGGCGCACGAACATACACCGTGCATTTTCATCAGCGCAAAAGAGCGCATCGGACTTGAAAAAATGCGCTCGGATCTATATAAGATGGTGGCCGAGATTCACGCCGGCCGTTATCCTTTCAATAATTTTCTGTGGTAAATACTAAACGAATTCCCTTATCAGTTCCAGTGTCTTTTCGGGATATTCCAGAAAAACATTGTGGCCGCAGGCAGGCAGTGTAACCTGCCTGATTTTTGGGAAATCGGCCGCCATACGGCTGCGGATTTCTTCCGTAACCAGGCTGTCGCCGTCACCACAGATGCTCATTACCGGTATATCACTGGCAGAAAGCCACTCGCCGACATCTTCTTTTTGTATTATTCCCTTTATGCTGGCTATGATTCCCGCGGGGTCGTGGGTTTCGCATAGTTCTATGATACCCCGTATTTTTTCATCAAGGCGGCGGAGGTTGTCCGGATGGAACATCTTGGGTATGGAGAGCTCCGCCAGGGTGGTCAGGTGATTAGCGTTGACCGCTGCCTGCTCGCGGGCCCTGATCGCCCGCGAGGTATCGCTCTCGGCATAAGGATACGAGTTGAGCAGCACCATTTTTTCAAACCGGTCCGGAAACAGGCGGCAGCACTGCAAAGCCACGAAACCACCCATAGAATGCCCTATTACGGTGGCCTTCTCTACCTTACAGACATCCATCACCCCCTTTACCACGGTAGCCATAAGTTCCATCGTATTCACTGGTGCCGTGCAGGTGAGACCGTGGCCGGGCAGATCCATCCTTATCACACGATAGTCGCGGGCCAGATCATTATAGATATCCTCCCATATGTACATTGTCTCCAAATATCCGTGGAGCAGCACAATTGTTTTTTCTCCCTTTTGAGAATCCTCTATATGGGTGGCTATATTTGCGGCTAAAGCGAAAAACTCCATTTAATTATGATTTATAAGTATAAAGGTATACTTTTTTAGATTATCTTTGTACATTGCTTAATAACTAATCGATTCTACTCTAATGACAGAACTCATTTCCAAAGTTCCCGAAGGGCCGTTGGCTGAGAAATGGACCAACCACAAGGCACATATCAAAGTGGTGAGCCCCGCTAACAAGAAGAAGATGGAAATCATCGTAATCGGTACCGGTCTGGCCGGAGCTAGCGCTGCAGCCACTCTGGGAGAACTGGGCTACAATGTCAAGATTTTCTGCATCAGCGACTCTCCGAGACGTGCTCACTCGATTGCGGCACAGGGAGGTATCAATGCTGCAAAGAATTATCAGAACGACAATGACTCGGTTTACAGGCTGTTCTACGACACCATTAAGGGTGGTGACTACCGCAGCCGTGAGGCCAATGTCTATCGTCTGGCAGAGGTCAGCAACAATATCATAGACCAATGCGTGGCACAAGGTGTTCCTTTCGCCCGTGACTATGGTGGATTGCTCGACAACCGTTCTTTCGGCGGTGCGCAGGTATCGCGTACTTTCTATGCCCGCGGTCAGACAGGTCAGCAACTGCTCCTTGGTGCTTATGCGGCACTCAACCGTCAGGTGGCAAAGGGTACTGTCAAGAGTTATCCCCGCCACGAAATGCTGGACCTGGTGCTTATCGGCGGTGAGGCCAAGGGTATCATTGCCCGCGATCTGACCACCGGTGAAATACAGCGCTTCGGCGCCCACGCCGTGGTGGTTGCAAGCGGTGGATACGGCAATACATATTTCCTGTCTACCAACGCGATGAACTCAAACGGAAGTGCAGCCTGGCAGTGTTATAAAAAGGGTGCTTTCTTCGCAAACCCCTGTTTTGCACAGATACACCCCACCTGTATTCCCGTGCACGGCGACCAGCAGAGCAAACTAACCCTGATGTCTGAATCTCTCCGCAATGACGGTCGTATCTGGGTTCCAAAGAAAATAGAAGATGTAGAGGCTATCCGCAAGGGTACCAAGAAACCCAGTGACATTGCAGAAGAAGACCGCGATTATTATCTGGAGCGCCGTTATCCCGCCTTCGGTAACCTGGTTCCCCGGGATGTGGCTTCCCGTGCTGCCAAAGAGCGTTGTGACGCCGGCTTCGGAGTAAATGAACAGGGTTTGGCGGTATTCCTCGATTTCAAGACCTGTATGGAACAGAAAGGCCGTAAATATATAGAGGAGAAGTACGGCAACCTCTTCCAGATGTATGAAGAAATCAACGACGTGGATCCTTATAAGGAGCCTATGATGATATTCCCCGCCATACACTACACAATGGGCGGTCTCTGGGTTGACTATAATCTCCAGACCACCATTCCCGGCCTGTATGCAATCGGTGAGGCTAACTTCAGTGACCACGGCGGAAACCGTCTGGGTGCTTCCGCCCTCATGCAGGGTCTGGCCGACGGTTATTTTATTCTCCCTTATACTATCGGCGACTATCTTGCCTCCAAGTTCAAGGAACCCAAGACAGATACGAACGCACCCGAGTTCGAAGCCGCAGAAAAGGCTATCAAAGAGCGTATATCCAAACTCCTGTCGATAAAGGGTAAACGAACTGTCGACAGCATCCATAAGGAACTTGGCCATATAATGTGGGAATATGTCGGTATGGCACGCAACGAGGCAGGTCTTAAAAAGGCTATCGGCCTTATCGGCGACCTCAAGAAAGAATTCTGGAGCAATGTATATGTCGCCGGCGACAACGAGCACTTCAATCAGGAGTTGGAGAAAGCCCTGAGAGTGGCTGACTTCCTGGAAATCGGCGAACTTATGGCCTACGATGCCCTCAACCGCCGTGAATCGTGCGGTGGTCATTTCCGCGAGGAGATGCAAACCGAAGAGGGTGAAACCAAACGCGACGACAAGAACTTTATGTACGTGGCTGCGTGGGAATACAAGGGAGAAAAAGAGCCCGAACTCCACAAGGAGCCTCTTGAATTTAAATACTGCACGGTTGCAACCCGCAATTATAAAGACTAAAAGCTGTTTGAATTATGAAATTTACACTTAAAATATGGCGTCAGGAGAACGCCAAGGCAAAAGGTCATTTCGAGACTTATAAGATAGACGGCATCAGTCCAGACACATCTTTCCTTGAGATGATGGATATTCTCAACGAGCAGCTTGTAGCGGAAAAAATGAACCCCGTTGCTTTTGACAAAGGTTGCAAGGATCACAGCGGTCCGGTTAGTTTTGACCACGACTGCCGCGAAGGTATCTGCGGTGCCTGCTCCCTATATATCAACGGAAGGGCACACGGTCCGGAAAGCGGTGTTACTACCTGCCAGCTTTATATGCGCAAATTCAAAGACGGCAGCACTATCACCATAGAACCCTGGCGCAGCAGCGGCTTTCCTATTATTAAGGATCTTGTGGTGGACCGCAGGGCATACGACAAGATTCTCCAGGCAGGAGGTTTTATTTCCGTAAATACCGGAGGTGTTCCGGATGCCAACTCAATACCTATTAAAAAAGAGAACGCAGAGAAAAGTATGGATGCTGCCGCCTGCATAGGTTGCGGAGCCTGTGCTGCTACTTGCAAGAACGGTTCTGCAATGCTGTTCGTTGCTGCAAGGGTAAGTTCATTGGCTCTGTTGCCTCAAGGTAAAATCGAGGGAGCCCGCAGGGCAAAGGCTATGGTGGATACTATGGATTCCCTTGGATTCGGCAGTTGCACCAACACCCGTGCATGTGAGCTGGAGTGTCCTAAAGGTATCACCGTAGAACATATTGCCCGCCTTAACAGAGAATTTCTCAGTGCAAAACTCAGCGAGTAAGTCTCACTGATTAATTAATAATAGTCCG
>CACYEB010000075.1 GCA_902773305.1 uncultured Bacteroidia bacterium | reverse complement strand
GCCATCATGCTGATTTCCTGCGGGAATAACGGCAACAAAAAGAGTGAGGCGAAACAGACCGACCCCGTCGCTACTACCAGTGCTGCTGCAGAAAAAGAGCTGACCCTTGGCGATGCCAATAATGAGAACTATGCAGAACTGATCAAAGCCCGCTGTGGCGTCGACCCCAATCCTGGAGGAGACCTGGTATTCTACAGCGCATCCGGCAGCCCCGGCAACGCCAACCTGACCTTCAAGGGTGCGAAAGGCATTGAGGAACGTGACCTCCAGAAGATTATTTTCGAGCGCTGCCAGGCTGTGGCCGACGGCGGAGCCATTTACAAGTTGGAGTCCAATGCAGAGCAGGGCATCCACAAGGGCGATCCTATCAAGAGTTTCGACGAACTGAACGGCTTCCAGTGGGTTTACGAGTACAAGGGAGCCCTCGTCAACTGTTCCGCATCAAAGTATGGCGGCTCCAAGAGCGCTGACCGTTTTGAACTGCGCTTCGGCCGTTAATGACGATAAAGCTAAACCCTGACAGTTTCAATATACTTGCTGAATTCCGGCCGGTAAAGTTCGCCGACCGGAAGTGTCCTGCCGTTGTCTAAACGAACGGACGTTCGGAATGCCTCTGCGATATGTCCCAGTGCAATTATATAAGAGCGATGGATGCGCATAAAACGATTTGCCGGCAACTGTTCAACGAGGTTCTTCATACTGTATAGAACGATAACCGGCGCATCTGAATCCACAAGGTATATCTTGACATATTCGCTCATACTTTCCACATAGACAATCTTGTGGATATCGACGCTGATTGTCTTGTAGTCGGCCTTGAAATGCAGGATATGGTCCATATCCCTGGCGTCGAGCGCCGCCTGCATCTCCAGGTGCCTGCGGAGCTTTCCGCAAGATGTTTCAAACTCCTTGAAACTGAATGGCTTTAACAAGTAGTCCACAGCATTGACCCGGAACCCATCCACGGCATACTCGGAATAGGCTGTAGTGAAAACGACAGCTGGGGGATGCGGCAGCGACTTGATGAAATCCATTCCGCTCAGATCAGGCATATTGATATCAAGGAATACCGCGTCGGCCTTTTCCAGAAATGGCTTTGCTGCAGCGGCACTGCTGCAGGACGCTGCCAGTTCCAGGAATGGGACCTTGCCGATGTACATCTCCAATTGGCGGAGGGCCAGCGGCTCGTCGTCTATGGCAATGACCCGAATCATGAAATCTGGAGTATTGGCTGGTTCGGGATGGCCAGCAGTACGTCATAACGTCCGCCGTCCTCGTCAACAGAAAGGGTATATGCGTTCCCGTAAAGCAACATAAGTCGCTTTTTGATGTTTTCCAGACCGATGCCGCTCTGTTTGTCACCTTTAGAAGGGTGCGAAGAGTTGACACAATGGAAAATTACCTTGTCGTCTTGAAGATCGACCTTCACACGTATGAATGAATCTTCCGAGTAACTGACACCGTGCTTGAAAGCGTTTTCAACAAATGAAGCCATCACCAGCGGGGGAACTGCCACGCCGCCCCGGTCTTTAGGGAAAACTGTCTCTACCCGAAGAGCGTCCTCAGGATAACGTAGCCGCATCAGTGAGATAAAATGTTCGATGAAGCCCAACTCCTTCTCCAGAGGAATGGTGGGCGTGTCACCCTCATACAACAGAATCCGCATCATCTTGGAGAACTCCTCGATGCTCTCCTTTGCCTTCTCCGGATCGATATCCACCAGCGCATGGATATTGTTAAGCGTGTTCATAAAGAAATGAGGGTTGATCTGATACCGAAGGGACTCCAATCTTTGTCTGGTGTTTTCGGCTTCCAGTTCCTTCATCCTGCGCTCCTTGCGACGGGAATCGATATAGAAATACGCGCCCAGGTCCACGCCTACCAAGAGGATTCCCATAATCAGCCTTGCCGCTTCCGGACTCATAGGTCCGCGACGTCCCGGTTTGTCGGGACCCCTTCCATCAGGGCCGGGTGGCGGAGGTGGCAACATATCGGTTGTTTCCGAAAAAGGCGGAGCCCCCTTGGG
>CACYEB010000074.1 GCA_902773305.1 uncultured Bacteroidia bacterium | reverse complement strand
TGTTATGGCGGCGACATCACCCGTAAGCGCAAGCTTCTTGAAAAACAGAAGCAGGGCAAAAAGCGTATGCGTCAGGTCGGCAACGTAGAGGTGCCCCAGAGCGCCTTTATGGCAGTGCTCAAACTCTAGTTCCCGTTCTTATTCTCCAGTCTTCTGAGTCTGTCGGAGATGGAGACAATTTCCTTGAGGACAGCCCAGCCAAGGACCGAGGCGCCGACACCGGCAGCCAGATAGAAAGCCGCCTGGGGGAAACACATCTCGCGTCCCGTCGCCCAAATAGAGTGGCTGTAAGCAACGCTTACCAGAATACCCGCAACTAGTCCGACCCACGCAATCACCAACAGTAGTTTATCAAAAAAGGATCTTTTCATAAGGAACTCAAGCTGGGAATAAGTTTGACGATGTCAATGCCCACCAGCACGCACAGGGCGATGACTGCGACGGCCCAGATTATGAGCAGGATCATACCGGGGCGCCATTTGGGGCTCTTCAGGTTGAAGGTGAGCAGGATGCCGTAGTAGATGGCAAGGATACAGGGGATGGCGTAGGCCACGGCTGCTACGATCCAGGTAGAGATACCCAGCGACTTGAGGTTTTCTATGCCGATTTCGGAGGCAACCTCTGCCCAGGCCTCTGCTACTTCGGGGATAATGCCGGCCAGTGATGGCAGTGAGAAGAGAAACGCTCCTCCTGCAAGAGAACTGAGACCTGATATAAACAAGAAGATGCCCAGAATCACACCCAGAACTCGGCCGGCCGTGCGACCCGCGGGTGCCTGTCCGGCCGGTTTTGCATATGCGTATTGCTGTCCGATGCCGGCAGCGGAAATCTCCTCTCCGCGCAATTCACACTGCTTCTGTACGGTGTCGGCATTGGGCATTGCAATCCAGCAGACAACGTATAGTATCGGTATCAGCAGAATCGCTTCTCCCCACACCAGGAATCCGATGGCCAGCAGAACAGTAATCAGACGGATCAGGGAAACGTCCCAGTTGAGGTAGGTGGCCAGTCCGTTGCACACACCGCCAATCAGGTTGCCGTTGGGATTCCGATAGAGCCGTTTCCGGGCGGCGGGCCGGCCGGCGGTCGCTTCCTGCGCCCCGCCCTCGATGGCTGCCGGTGTTCCGAGGATACCGATGGCATAGCCGGCGTCTGCGGATGTCACCACGCCGTCCTTGCCGCATCGCTCATAGAGCAGTTCCCCCAAACGCTCTTCTATGTCCTCGATGATCTCTTTTCCCTCTGCGTTGGCCTTGTAATACAGTTTAATACTCTCCAGGTATTGGTCAATTATTTTGTATGATTCTTCGTCAACAGAAAAGGCAAAACCGCCGATATTGACTTGCTGTGTCTTTTTCATAGCGCTAGTTTTTGATTTTCTCTATGGTTGCGATGATGTCGTTCCAGGCTTCATCCATCTGTGCCAGCTGCTCGCGGCCCTTGTCGGTGATGGAATAGTACTTGCGCGGAGGTCCCTGCGGCGACTCTTCCCAGCGGTAAGTCAACAACCCCTGGTTTTTCTGCCTGATGAGCAGCGGATACAGGGTTCCCTCCACGACAATCATATTGACATCCTTGAGGCGGGCAATGATACTGGTTGCGTAGGCGTCCTCCTTGGCAAGGAGGCTCAGGATGCAGTATTCCAGCACCCCTTTGCGCATTTGTGAGCGCACGTTTTCAGAAATGTTTTCCATAATTGCTATTTGCTGACATTGAATTTGGAGAGATTCTCATAGGTTGGCGCCCAGCCGCGAAGCTCGCACTTCTGGGTGGGAGTGATTGCCTTGGGGGCAATGAGCCAGAGCACTACATAAATCCAGAAGCCGCAGCTTGCGCAAAGAAGCAGTACCACGAAAAGCACCCGCACAAGCGTGATGTCCAGATTGAAGTAGGCTGCGATACCGCTGCATACGCCGCCGAGGGAACGGTGGTCTGTGTCGCGGTAGAATTTGTGGACTACCGGCTCGGCAGTGCTGTTGCCGGAAGGCTGGCTGTCACTCACGAACTGTGAACCGTCGGGCATACCGATGCGGCCGATAACATCGTCAATCATTTCCAGGCTGACGGCCCGGCCTTCGCCTGACGCAGAAGCACTCAGAAGTTCTGCGATGCGGTTTTCCAGATCGTTCATAACCTCGCCGTTGTCGGGACCGGGGGTAAGATGTGCCCTGAATGCTGTCAGATAAGAATCCAGGCGGGAATATGCATCCTCGTCTATCACAAAGTTGGTGCTGCCTATTGCAGCCGAGATTGTCTTTTTCATTGCTATATCGGTTGAACAATTATTTGTTGTTGCAAAGATATATAAAAAAACTAATACCTTGCAATACATAGTACCAAAATTTTTTAAATATTTTTTTGGACATAAAACAAATAGCGCCACAGGCAAGCCTGCAGCGCTATTTTTGTGGTGAAACAGAAACTGTTAATCCCACCCGGGTGTTTGCCAGTCGTCGCCGGTAAGATATTTCATCTTGTTGACCTCGTTTTCCTTCATAGGGTAGAGAAGATACTTGTCGGCGCCCTTGTTGGTGCGTGTGCCCAGACTGAATCGGTTATAAGTCAGTTTTCCGTCGTCTCCCTTGATGATACGCATACCGGTCACGTGTTCCTCCGTCTGGTCGATTATCTTCCAGCGGCGGACATCGTCGAATCGGAAATTCTCAAACGCCAGCTCGACGCGGCGTTCGTTGCGGATGCGCAGGCGCAACTGGTCTTTGGTGAGCCCCTCGGGAAGTCCGGGCATACCCACGCGCTCGCGCACGAGATTGGTATAGTCGTAGGCATCCTCGAAGTGATCCGATTCACAGGCGCATTCTGCCAGGTTCAGGTACATCTCCGCCAGGCGGGCCATATGGACGCGGCCGTCGTAGTTTCCATATTCGTCGGAAGAAGAAGCGCAGTTGTATTTGCGCAGGTAGTAGCCGGTACGTGTGTAGTAATCCGATTTGGCTTCGTCGGAAATACCGCAATTGCCTCCCACGAAAGTCTCCACTTTTACGCCGTTCGGCTTGTCCCAGTAGCGGGGAGCTCCGTTATAATAGATGCTGCCGTAGAAACGGGGGTCACGGTTGGCGTAGGGATTCTGCGGATCGTACAGTTTGTTGTTCTTGTTGTAGTTGGGTTGCAGGTGTGCATCGTCGAGATAAGGTTTCGCCAGGTCCAGGATGGGCTCACCGTCGATTGTCTCATATGCATCCACAAGTTCCTGAGTCGGGCAGATTCCGCAGGAAGTACGGCCTTTGTTGATAGGCAGACCGTTTTCCTGCCAGATGTTGAGGCTGCCCCTGTTGGCAAGGATTGTCTCCTTGTCGGCGGTGCGTGTCACCACGTCGTCTCCGCTGGGATAAATGTGGTAGTAATCGTAGCAGTTGTAGGCGTAATTGTCCTTTGGCTCGGTGCTGAACAACTTGTGGTCGTGGGCAAGAAGCTGCGCTACGGCCTCTTTGTTCATCTGATAGGCATATTCCCAAGTATATTTGCTCCCCTCTGTGTAATACAGCGGGCTGGCCGCGTACATGGCCGTACGTGCTTTGAGCACCCAGGCGAAACCGCGGTTGATACGATACCATTGTCCTGAGCCGAGCCGCCAGCGGAAGGCAAGGGCGGAAGATTCCTTCTCCGGTGCCGAGAGCGCGAAATCCAGTTCGCTGATGATGAAATCTGCAATCTGCTCTACCGTGTTGAGCTTGACGCTGTTAAAAGTCTCGTTCTGGTCGTAGAGATCGGTGATGATCACGGCCTGTCCGAACCGCTTCATAAGCATAAAGTAGTACCAGGCACGATAGAAGTGGGCCTTTGCCAGCCAGAATTCAAGCTCCTCGTCGTCTATGTTGGAAAAGGAGAACTTGCCGGAATTCTCGCCGGTGTCGGGGTTAAGGTCGTCACGGTTCAGGAAGTTCTTGGCCTCTTCCTTGATGTTGGCATAAGTTGTCTTTTCTTTGCCGGCGGGAGGAGCCAGGAAGAAGTTGATGGTGCGGATATTGTTGTAATAGCCGTCGTAGTTGGAACCCAGGGGGAAGTTGTCCGCAAGGAAGTCGACGTTGTACCAGTTATAGTAACCTCCGCCGGTACGGTCCTGGACGTGCTGGGCCTCGTCCGTGTAAGGGGAATAGACAAAACTGCTGTTCCATTCCGCAGCACCTCCTATGGTACCGACCAAAGTGGAGGTGTAGTTGTATTTGGTCCAGACCAAATCAAGGTCCACAAGGCCGTAAGGCTCCGGTTCCAGCAGCTGGCTGCAGGAGGGAAGTATTGCGAAAAAGGCGAAGGCCGCAACAATCAAATTATATATCTTTTTCATAATATCCCTTTTTAGAATGTAACGTTAAGCGCAATGTTGGCGACCCGCATCGGCTGCCAAACCCCGATGTACCCCGTTTCAGGATCTATATATTTGCTGGGCATGCGGTCCCATTTGCAAAGGTTCTGTCCCTGGAGAGCGACGCGTACACTCTGGGTGCGCAGCCTGCGGGCCAGTTTTTCGGGGATGTTGTAGGCGATTTCCACATTTTTGAGTTTGAGGAAGGTTCCGTCTACAAGGTTATATTCGTTTGTGTTATGGCTCACCGTGCCGGACATGGAGAGTGCCGGGGCATTGATGAATTCGCCATTGGCAGCCCTTTCGGGAGTCCAGGCGTGTTCGTGCATATCAAAGAAGAAACCGTCGTAGTTGTAGCCGGTAAAGAACTCGTCTCCCAGCGGCACAAGGAAGTGGGAAGCTCCGTAGAACAGGGCGCTGACTTCGAATCTCTTGTATTTGAATCCCAGGTTCGCATTGAAATACAGTTCCGGAACACGGGAATATGCA